>CAZGOO010000044.1:0-6507 GCA_964527505.1 uncultured Oscillospiraceae bacterium
AGGGAGGCGCGCCTGTGATTCTCAAACGAATGCGCGCGCATTTCGGCAAGCTCAACGGCGAAATCGAACTGCGCGAGGGAATGAATCTGCTCGTTTTGCCCAATGAGGGCGGCAAAAGCACATGGAGCGCGTTTCTGCTTGCGATGCTCTACGGCATCGACACCTCCGAGCGCGCAAAAAAAGAAAACGGCAATCTGCCCGCAAAGGAGCGCTACCGTCCGTGGGACGGCGGCGCGCCGGAGGGCTCGGTTGAGCTTGTGTGGAACGGGAGAAATATTACCCTCGAGCGCCGCAGCTCGAAAAGTGCGCCCATGAGCATTTTCCGCGCCTACGATACCGACACCGGCGCGGAAATTCCCGAGCTGACGGGCGAAAACTGCGGCTTGATGCTCTGCGGCGTAGAGCGCTCGGTCTTTGAGCGCTCGGCCTTCATTCGTCAGCTCGGCCTCGGCGTTTCGGCCGACCCCGCGCTGGAAAAGCGCCTCGGTGCGCTCGTGACTGCGGGCGAGGAGGGCGCAAAGTCCTATTCCGAGCTGGATGCGGCGCTGCGCGCGCGGCAAAATGAATATCAGTACCGCAACACGGGGAAACTTCCGCGCCTGCAAGCGGAATTTGACGAAAAAAAGCGCGCGCTTGCGTCGCTTGAGCGCGAGCAGGAGGCGTTGCTGGCGCTGCGCGCGCAGACGCAGGAAGAAGCTTCGGAAGTTTCGCGGCTTGTCGCGCTTGAGGCGCGCGTGCAGCGCGCGCACGAGGCAAAGCGCCGCAAAACCGTTGCCGAGGTCGAAGAATCCCTGCGCTTGCAGCAGGAAAATTGTCGGGCGCTGCGAGAAAAATGCGCCGCGCTGCTGAGTGAGGCCACCCTCAAGGCCACCGCGCAGCGCCTCGAGGCGGCGGCAGACGCGTTTCAGACGGCGCAGTTGGATGCGGCCGTCGGCGCGGGCGAAGCCCCGAAACCGGAAATTTCGCCGATTTTTCAAGCGGAATCGCTCGAAAATGCGCGCGCGCAAGTGGAAAAAGACGCTGCGCTTGTGCGCAGCGCGGAAGCTTTGAAATCGCCCGCCCGCGCGGCGGCGATCGTGCCGATCGGCATTTTGCTCGCGGCGGCAGCCGCGCTCTTTGCCACGCTCGGCGCGGCATTCGGCATCGCGGCGCTCGCGCTTGCAGCGCTCTGCGCGGCAGTCCTTTTGCCGATTTGGAAGAAAAAAGACGCCGCCTACCGCGCCGCGCAGGCGCAGAGGCAGCAGATTTTAAGCCGCTACGGCGCGCAGAGCGAAACGGAGCTTTTTGGCCGCCTACGCGAATATGAGCGGCAGACGGAAGTCTACGAGCGCGCGCTGTCTGCACATCGGGCGCAGAAAGAGGCGCTTAATTTAGAAGTTTCGCGCGCAAAGCAGGCGCTCGGCGCGATTCTCGCCTCCCTAAACGCGGAAACGGTCGCCGAGGGCAGAAAACTTCTCTCCGAAGCGCTGGAATCTCACGCGAATCTATCCTCCCGCGAGCGGGAGCTTGCGGCGGAGGAGCGGCAGCTTGCCGCGCTGCGCGAATCGCTCGACCTTTCCGCGCCGAGCGAAGCGGACGAAGAAGCGCTCGCCTACGACCCCGCGCAGCTTCGCCGCGAAAAAGAGGCCGCGCAGGAGCGCCTTCGCGCCCTTTCCGCGCAGCTCTCGTTTCGGCAGGGCGCGCTTGCCGCGCAGGGCGACGTCGTTTGCCTGAAAGCGCAGCTTGAGGCGCTCGCCGCCCGAATTTCCGAGGCGCAGGAGGCGCTTACATCCATTGCGCTTGCCCGCGCGGTTTTGCAAGAGGCCGACCAAACGATGCGCAGCCGCTTTTCCCCGCAGATTGCGGGCGAGGCGGGCGCGATTTTGACGGAGCTGACCGAGGGGAAATACGGCAATCTGACCCTTTCGCCCGACATGAGTCTTTCCGTGCGCGAGGCGCAGGGCGTGGTTTCGCGCCCCGCCGCCGCCATGAGCTGCGGCACGGCCGACCAGATGTATCTTGCGCTGCGACTTGCGATGTGCCGAAAGCTCCTCGGCGCGCAGGTGCCGCTCGTTCTGGACGACGCGCTGGTCAATTTCGACGAAGCGCGCACGGCCGCCGCGCTGCGCGTTTTGCGCAAAGAGGCCGAAACGCGGCAGATTTTGCTCTTCAGCTGCCGAAAATTGGAGGAATAACGATGTTTTTCGACTCTCACGCCCATTTGGATGACGCGCGCTTCAATGCCGACCGCGCGCAGATTCTGCGCGAACTTTCCGCGCACGGCGTAGATTTTATCATGAATGTGGGCTGCGATTTGGCCTCGTCTGTCCGCTCGGTCGCGCTGGCGCGGCAGTATCCCTTTGTCTATGCCGCCGTGGGCAGCCATCCGGACGACGCTGCGGCGGTAGACGGCGCGCTTTTAGAGCGCTACCGCGCCCTGTGCGCGGAGGAAAAGGTGCGCGCCATCGGGGAGATTGGGCTCGATTACTACCATGAGGATGTGCCGCGCGTGCAGCAGATAATCGCCTTTGAGCAGCAGTTGGAGCTGGCAGAGGCGCTTGGGCTTCCCGTCATCGTCCATGAGCGCGACGCGCACGGCGACGCGATGGACATTCTTCGCCGCCACCCGAACGCGACGGGCGTGTTCCACTGTTTCTCCGGCTCGGCGGAGATGGCCCTGTGGCTTGCCGAGCGCGGCTGGTATCTGGGCTTTACGGGCGTGGTCACGTTCAAAAACGCCCGCAGGGCCGTTGAGGCCGTGCAGGCGTTGCCGTTAGACCGAATTTTGATTGAGACGGACTGCCCCTATATGGCGCCCGAGCCGCACCGCGGCAAGCGCAACGACAGCCGACTTGTCCCGCTCGTCGCGGCGAAAATCGCCGAGATTCGCGGCCTGAGCGCGGAGGAGTTCGGCGAAATTTCCACCGAAAACGCGAAGCGCTTATTCCGCATCTAAGCGCCAGTCGATCGGCGCTTGGCCGTTTTTTCGCAGAAACTCGTTGCACTGCGAAAAGGGGCGGCTTCCGAAAAAGCCGCGATAGGCCGAAAGCGGGCTCGGATGCGGCGCACACAGAAGAAGCCTCGGGGCGGCGCTTGAAAGAAGCGCCGCCTTTTTCTGCGCCTGCGCGCCCCATAGAACGAAAACAATCGGCTGCGGGAAATCCGCCGTGGCGGCAAGAATCGCGTCGGTAAAGGCTTGCCAGCCGAGCTTTGCATGGCTGTTGGCCGCGCCGCCGCGCACCGTCAAAACGGTATTTAGAAGCAGCACGCCCTGCTGCGCCCACGCGCTTAAATCGCCGTGCGGCGCGGGGGCGATGCCGAGATCGGACTCCAATTCCGCATAAATGTTGCGCAGTGAGGGAGGCAACTTGACCCCGCGCGCGACGGAAAAGGCCAGCCCCGTTGCCTGCCCCGCTTCGTGGTAGGGGTCCTGCCCCAAAATGACCGCGCGCACCGCCTGCGGCGGCGTGAGTTCCAGCGCGCGAAACACCTGCCCCTCGGGCGGGTAGACGGCGAAATTTTCCCGCTCGCGCGCGACGGCCGCCTGCAAATCGGCAAATTTTGCCTCGTCCGTGTGCGCAAAAATCGCGCTTTTCCAGCGCTCCGGCAGCCCCGTCATGGCAGCAGACAGAACGCGCCGTACATTCCGGCGTCGTTTCCGAGCGTGGCGAGGGAGAACTGCGTGCCTTTGCAGGCGTGGAACATATGCCGCGTAAAGTGATGCTCCACGCCCTCTAAGAGGTACGCGCCCGCCTTGCTCACGCCGCCGCCGAGAATCACGCGCTCGGGGTCGCACACGCAGCACGCCGAGGCCAAAGCCTCGCCGAGATAGTCAAACACTTCTTCCAAGGTATCGATTGCAAACGCGTCGCCCGCTTTCGCCGCGTCAAAGACCGCGCGGCAGTCAAGCGTTTCGACTTCGCGCAGGGCGCTCGGTGCATCCGATTCCGCCAGACGCTTTTTCGTGACGCGCACGATGCCGTTTGCCGAGGCGTACTGCTCCACGCAGCCGCATTTTCCGCAGGTGCAGGGCGCTTTGTCGGGCGCGCTGACGGTGATGTGGCCGATCTCGCCGCCCACGCCGTGCGCGCCGGAGAGGATTTGGCCATCCAAAATCACGCCGCCGCCCACGCCCGTTCCGAGCGTGACAAAGAGCGCCGAGCGGCAGCCTCTGCCGCCGCCGTGGAAATATTCGCCGAGCGCGGCGACATTTGCGTCGTTGCCCGCCTTGACGGCAAGACCCGTCAAATTCCCGAGCGCTTCATGCAGATTGAACACGCCCCAGCCGAGGTTCACGCAGCGGTTGACCGTGCCGCCTGCGGCCACGGGGCCGGGCACGCCGATGCCGATGCCGCGAATGTCCGCTTGATTTAGGCGGTGCGCGGCGCAAAGTTCGCCGATTTTTGCGGCGATGTCGGGCAGAATTTCTCTGCCGCCGTCCTGCGTGCGCGTGGGGATCTCGCATTTTTCCAGAAGTTGCGCGCCGTCGGAAAACAGGCCGATTTTGACCGTCGTGCCGCCGACGTCCACGCCGAAGCCGTATTTCATCACTGGGATTCCTTCCTTCCCGAAATTCTGAATGCCATTATACACGATGTTCGGAAAAATTTCCACCCCGCCGCGCTTTTCTCTTGTGTTTTTTGCAAAAATGATGTAAAATACGGGAAGAAGAGCTATCGCAGCGTTTTTGAAAAGAGGTTTTCTCATGATTAAAGTTGATATGTCCAATGTCTGGGGCGGACTTTCGCTCCCGGATCTGCTTTCCTGCGAGCAGGAAGTCTTTCAGGCGCACAAGATGCTTGCCGAGGGCAAGGGGCCCGGCAGCGATTTTCTCGGCTGGCTGAACCTGCCGACCTACGAAGAGACGGACGAGCTGCGCCGCATCCGCGCCGCCGCCGCGCGCATCCGCGAGGATTCGGACGTTTTCGTCGTTGTGGGCATCGGCGGCTCCTATCTCGGCCCGCGCGCCGCCATCGAGCTGGTCAAGGGGCAGCAGCACAATCTCGGCAAAAAAGACCCGCAGGTCTTTTTCGCGGGCAACAGCCTCTCCACCCGCGCGTGGAACGAACTGTGCGAGCTGCTCGAGGGCAAGGATTTCTCCGTGAACATCATCTCCAAATCCGGCACCACCACCGAGCCCGCCATCGCAACGCGCGCGCTTCGCTGGATGCTCGAGCGCAAATACGGCGCGGAAAAGGCGAAAAAGCGCATCTATGTGACCACCGACCCGAAAAAAGGCGCGCTTCGGCAGATGGCCGAAGAAGAGGGCTACGAAACTTTCGTCATCCCGCCGAATGTCGGCGGCAGATACAGCGTTTTGACCGCCGTGGGTCTGCTTCCGATGGCCGTTGCGGGCATTGAGCCGCTGGATGTGATGCTCGGCGCGGCGCGCATTCGCAAGGAGCTCGACATCCGCTCCTTTGAAAATCCCGCGTGGCAGTACGCCGCCATCCGCAATCTGCTCTACCGCAAAGGCAAAAAAATCGAGCTGCTTTGCAGCTATGAGCCGTCCTTCCGCTGCTTTTCCGGCTGGTGGCAGCAGCTCTTCGGCGAGAGCGAGGGCAAAGACGGCAAGGGCATTTTCCCCGTCGCCGCGGAATTTACCGCAGATTTGCATTCGCTCGGGCAGATGATTCAGCAGGGCGAGCGCAACCTCTTCGAGACGGTCGTGCGCTTCCTGCCGCCGCGCAACGAAACGATCATCCAGCCCGACTGGAAAGACCTCGACGGGCTGAACTATCTTGAGGGCAAGAGCCTCGACTTCGTGCAGGAGCAGGCGTTCCTCGGCACGCTCAACGCCCATGTGGACGGCGGTGTGCCCGTTCTGGTGGTGCAGGCGGACGAGATCGACGCCGACACCCTCGGAGAGCTCTTCTATTTCTTTGAGCTTTCCTGCGGCATTTCCGCATATATGCTCGGCGTGAACCCCTTTGACCAGCCCGGCGTAGAGTTCTACAAACGCAATATGTTCCAGCTTCTCGGCAAGCCCGGTTATTGATTTTCAAACAAAGCGCCCGACACGGTTGCATTCGGGCAAAAAGCATGATACAATAAATACAAGCGAAAGCAAAAAAGGAGGAATCCCCCTATGGTTAAGTTGATC
Organism: uncultured Oscillospiraceae bacterium; assembly: GCA_964527505.1. Taxonomy (GTDB): domain Bacteria; phylum Bacillota; class Clostridia; order Oscillospirales; family Oscillospiraceae; genus JAZOXB01. The sequence goes on from CAZGOO010000044.1 coordinate 6,083, forward strand.
TTGGGCCTGAAAGGCTCCGGAAAGACCAAGCAGCTCGTTTCCGATATCAACGAAGCGGTCAAGAGCGAAGAAGGCAGCATGGTCTGCATCGAGACGGGCGCGAAGCTGCGCTACGATGTGGACAGCCGCGTGCGCCTAATCGATTATCGCGACTACCGCATCGGCTGCCTCGACGCGCTCAAGGGCTTCATCAGCGGCCTGCACGCGGGCAATTTCGATATCACCCACATTTTCATCGACAGTTTCTACAAGCTCATCGACGGCGGCACCGTTGCCGAGGTCGAAGACTTCCTGCTCTGGTGCGAGAAATTCGGCGAGACGAACGGCCTTTCTTTCACCATCGCCGTCTCCGAAGACCCCGCCAACGCCACCGCGACCGTGATGCGCTTTGTGCGATAAATTACATCCCCGCATCCCTTTTCCCC
>CAZGOO010000045.1:0-6393 GCA_964527505.1 uncultured Oscillospiraceae bacterium
GAAAGGATGAATGCGAAAAATGAAAACAAGAATCAGTGCGCTGGTGCTTGCCGTGCTGCTGCTTCTGAGCGCTCTGCCGATGGTCTCGGCGGCCGAGGAAGCGAAGCTCTCCGTCGAAATGACGTGGGTCGGCGGCGAGCTGACGGCGACGGTGAAGCTCCTCGGCGCAAAAGGGGTCACGAACGGCAAAGTGACCGTCGAAGCCGAGGCGGCGAAAATCACCTCCGCGCGCGAAGTGCTTGCGTGTGGCGACAGCCACCTTAAGTGCGATGAAAAAAGCGTGAGCCTTGCGTGGGTCGGCAGCGACTGCGCCGAGGAGGAGACGCTGCTCACTTTGACGCTCGAAGCGAAAGAGGGCGCCGAAACGGTGCGCCTGAGCGCGAAAGCGGATGAGGCTTACAGCAACGGTGCGAAGGTCGCGGTGACGGCAGCTTCTGCACAATTGCGGCTGAATCCCTTCAAGGATATCGAAAAACACTGGGCAAAAGACGATATTCTCGAAGCATATCGCCTCGGACTCTTTAACGGAATGAGTGCCGACGAATTTTTGCCGGAAGAAAAGCTCACGCGCGCGATGCTCGTGACGGTTCTGTGGCGCATGGCGGGCAAGCCCGAAGCCACGAAGAAAACGAATTTCACCGACCTTGAAAAGAACGGCTACTATCTCGACGCGGTCGCGTGGGCGGCAGAAAACGGCATCGTAAAGGGCGTTACCGCAACGAAATTCGACCCGAAAGCAAACATTACCAGAGAACAGTTCGTTACAATGCTCTATCGCTTCGCAGAAGCGATGGGCGAGGACGTGAGCGCACGCGCGGACTTGAGCGCGTTTAAGGACGCGGCGAAGATTGACGCATACGCGCGCGAGGCAATGCAGTGGGCGGCGGCCGAGGGGCTCATCAAGGGCGAGCCGAACGGCAAAGTCAACCCGCTTGACCCCACCACCCGCGCCCAGAGCGCCACGATCCTTGTGCGCTACATCGAAAGATAAAGGGGGAGAAGTGCAATGAAGCAGTTGAAAAAAGTTCTGGCCGTTCTCCTCGTGCTTTGCATGGTGCTCGGAATGCTCCCGACGGCTTTTGCCGTGGCAAAAGAGGAAGCGAAGAGCGAAAACAGCGCCTATGCAAACGGTTACCTTTCCTCTCAGGCGACCGCGCTGGCCAAGGCGCTGCGCGAGAATATGCCCGCCGACGCCACGCAGGGCAGTGTTCTTTTGGAAAAGGTCAACTATGAAAATGAAGCGCTGAAGAGAATCGACACAATTCTCAATTACCAGCTTCAGAAGTCCAATGAGCCCTCGGCCGACACGCTCGTGCGCGTGATCGTGATTTTAGAGGAGCAAAGCCTGCTCGAGCGCGGCTTCACCACCGAGCAGATTGCCGCCGCTTCGGCGACGCAGTCCGCGCAGAAAGCCATCGAGCGCAAGCAGGAAGACGTGCTTGCGAAGATCGCGCGCGTGACGGGCGAAGCGGAGCTTCAGGCGAAGTATCGCTACAATGTGGTGCTCAGCGGCTTCTCCGTGGATATCCCTTACGGCTGTCTGGAAGCGGTGCGGGAGCTTCGCGGCGTGAAGTCCGCCTTTGTCGCGCCGACCTACTCGGTGCCCGAGGATATGTCGGACGAGACGCTTCGGCCCAACATGAGCTCGGCGACCGGTCTTGCCGGTGCGACGAAAACATGGGAGACGCTCGGCTATCGCGGCGAGGGAATGCGCATTGCCATCATCGACACGGGTCTTGACGTAGACCATCCGTCGTTTACCGGTGCGCCCACGCTGACGGACGACTCGCTTTCCGAAGAGGAAATCGAGCGCGTGCTCAAGAGTCTCAACGCTTATAAAATGTACGGCGACGATTTGACTGTGGACGACCTTTATTACAGCGAAAAGGTCCCCTTCGGCTTTAACTACGCCGACGCTTCCACCGACGTCGGCCACGACAACGACGAGCAGGGCGACCACGGCACGCACGTTGCCGGTATCGCCGCGGCAAACGACATCGACACCACCGACGTGGTCGGTATGGCGCCCGAGGCGCAGGTGATGGTCATGAAGGTCTTTGGCCAGAACGTCAGCGGCGCGACCTTCGATGTGATCGTCGCTGCGCTCGAGGACTGCTTCCGCCTCAACGCCGACGCGGTCAACCTCAGCCTCGGCTCTCCGGCGGGCTTCTCCTCGGAATATGAAGAGGTCGATGCGGTCTTTGAGCAGGTGCTCAAGAGCGACATGATTCTGGCCGTTTCCTCCGGCAACGAATCGTCGTTCAGCTATGGCAACGCCATGGGCACCGGCAAGAACTACACCTACGACCCCGATATCGGCCTGATGGGCAGCCCCGGCGCCTACATCGGCGCGACGACCGTCGCTTCGATGGAAAACGACTTCGTTCGCGTGAACTATGTTCAGGTGGGCGAGACGAAGATCGGCTACAACGACTCCGGCGAAATGTACGCCGTTCTCGACTACGCCGGACGCACGCTGGAATATGTGATGGTTCCCGGCTACGGCGCGGAAGAGGACTACTACGACATTGACGTTTACGGCAAGGTCGCGGTCGTTTCGCGCGGCGGCACGCCGAACTTCCTTGAAAAGCAGGAAAACGCATACTACGCGGGCGCGGTGATGTGCCTTGTGTATGACAATGTGGAAGGCTCCCTCATCTATATGCAGGATGCGCAGCTCCTGCCGACGGCCTTTATCACGAAGGCAGACGGTCAGGCACTTGCCGAAGCCGCCAAGGCGGGCAATGCCACGATCCGCGTCGGTGCGGAAGATGACCTCATCCCCGTAGACAGCGGTCTGAGCGGCACGATGAGCACGTTCTCGAGCGTGGGCGTTACGCCCGATTTGAAGCTCGAGCCGGATATTACCTCCTACGGCGGCAATATCTACTCCACGCTCAACGGCGGCACTTACGGCACGATGTCCGGCACCTCCATGTCCACGCCCGCCGTGACGGGCATGAGCGCTCTGGTGCTGCAATATCTGCGCAAAAACTTCAACGATCTGACCGATGAGCAGAAGCACACGGTCGCAGAGGCGCTTCTGATGAGCACCGCGACCGCCCTCATCGACCCCGACCACCCCTCGGTCTACTACTCCACCAGACTTCAGGGCGCGGGCAATGCCAACATTTATAACGCGCTGACCTCGCCCGCTTACCTGACCGTCGGCGGTTCTTCCCCGAAAGTCAGCCTCGGCGACGACGACGCGAAAACGGGCGTTTACACCTTTACCTTTGAAATCAACAACCTGACCGACCGTGAGCTGGTTTACAGCCTCGACGGCTTGGTCATGACCGACCAGTACACCGTCATCGACGGCGTGGAGTACATGGGCGAGACGGGCCGCAAGCTCGATGCCGAATTGCAGTTTGCCGGCGACGCGCTGGTCTGCTATGATGTGAACGGCGACGGCGCCGTGACCATGGCCGACGTGTCCGCGCTTCTTGCCATGCTCAATGGTAGCGAAGATATGACCGCGCGGGCCAAGGCGCTCGACCTCAACGGCGACGGTGTGGTCGATACCGCCGACGCGCAGATCCTCTACACCCGCGTGACGGAAGCTGCGACGGAAATGAACCTTGTCACCGTTCCCGCAGGCAAGAGCGTTTCGGTCAGCGTTACCGTGACTTTGACCGACGGCGATAAGGAATATCTCGACGCGCACTACGAAAACGGTATGTATGTCGAGGGATTTATCACCCTCAACGCCGTTTCCGAGGACGCGGTGGAGCTGAGCCTGCCGTATCTCGGCTTCTACGGCGACTGGAGCGCGGCGCGCGTATTCGACTCCGGCTACTGGTTCGAGTCCGACGAAGAGCTGGAATATATGCGCTACCCGCACGTTCTGTTCACGCAGTATAACTACGAGGACTACGGCTACAACCTCGGCCTGAACCCCTATCTCGACGAGGAATATGACACCTACCACAATGTCATCTCCCCGAACGGTGACGGCTTTAACGATTATCTGGGCGATATCTACCTCGGCATGATGCGCAATGCCCGCGAGCTTGTGTTTACATGGACGACCTACGACGAAAACGGCGAGCTGGTTTCCACGGAAAAGAAGGTTGCGGAATATGTGCGCAAGAGCTACTACTACAGCTACTTCGGCCTCTGCGTTCCTTTCACCTACGCCAGCTATTTTGACGACCTCGCTGAGATCACCGCGGATTTGCCCGACGGCTACCGCGTGGAAATGACGGTCGATGCCTACCTCGACGACGGCGACAAAGTGGTCGATGAGCGCCTGAGCTTCCCCGTAGACGGCGGCATCACCTCGCTTCCGATCTACATCGACAGCACCGCTCCGACGGTCGTCAACGACGATGTGAACTACTGGTACAACGCGCAGGATGACGAGCGCCGACTGGAGTTCTATGTGCAGGACAACCACGCCATCGCGGCGGTCGTTACCACCACGCTCTCCGGCGACATCATCGAGGCCATCCCCGTCAAGGATTCCGATGAGCCGCAGTTCATCTCCATCGATGTGACCGATTACGACACGGAATTCTACCTCTGCGTCTGTGACTACGGCGCAAACGAGACGGCCTACAAAATCAGCTTCGCCGGCGAAAACGACGTCGATTTCGACAGCTTCTACGGCTATCGCTATTCCTCGACGGTCGTGGACACGACTTACGACTACAGCTACGAAACCGATTCCTACAACGGCTGGTATTCGTTCAAGTCCGCAGACGAAATGCTGCGCCACACGAACGAATATGACCTCGGCGAAGCCAAGGTTACGGCGGCCGAATACATCGACGGCTACATCCTCGGCGTGGACGACGAGGGCGGCATCTTCGCCATCGAAGCCGGCGGCTACACGCGCACCAAGCTCGGCACGCTCGAGATCTACGGCGCGACCGCGACGGCGATGGATATGGCGTTCGACTGCAAGAATAACGAACTGTATCTCATCGCCTTTGACGGCGACTACAGCTACTACCTTGTCCGCATGGATTACCGCACGGGCGAGTACGAAGTGCTCGGCTCCGTCTACGACGGCGACATGATGGACGAATACGACTACAACCACGGCGTTACCCTTGCCTGCGACAATGACGGCGTGCTCTACTCCATCGACGCCTACTCCGGCTGCCTCTTTACCATCGACCCCGATACCTGCGAAGCGACCTATGTTGCAAGCACCTACTACTACCCGCAGGGCGAGCGCCAGTCGATGACGGTTGACCACGAGACGAACGAGCTCTACTGGGCCGCAAACGATGGCGAGTGGGGCGAAGTGGGCAACTACCTCTACCGCGTAGACAAGACCACGGGCGAACTGACCGAGATCTCCGAAATCGAGTCGAAGGGCGTTATGACGGGGCTTTTCAAGCCGTGGAAGAGCAAAGAAGCGCTCTACCCCGACGATGCGACGGTCTACGGCTTGCAGCTTTCGCGCAGCGAGATTCTGCTCGGCGAGGGTCTGACGGCGGAGCTGATTTGCAAGCAGCTTCCGTTCTACGCAGAGCCCGTAAATGTCGAGTGGACGAGCTCGGACGAATCCGTCGTCATGGTCAATAACGGTCTGCTCATCGCCGTCGGCGAGGGCGAGGCGACTGTGACCGTCACGGCGGGCGAAATGAGCGACTCCTGCGCCGTGAAGGTGTTCCGCTTCAAAGACGAGCTTTACGCCTTTGACACGGGCGCGACGGTGCAGTGGCTCAAGTTCCCCTCCGGCAACCCCTCTCAGGCGGAATACCTCGAAAACACCGCCTACTCCGGCAACTACTTCAGCGCTGCGGCCTACCACGACGGCTACGTTTACGCCTGCGGCTATGACGGCAGCTTCTTCCGCCTCGACCCCGAGACGCTTCAGGGCGTGAAGCTCGGCAGCGTCGGCAGCCCCCTGATGGGCATGGCCTTTAACTATAACGACGGCTTCATGTACGGCGTACAGATGCGTTTGGATAGCTACGGCTTGCAGACGAGCAGTCTTGTGCGCATCAACCTCATGAACGGCAATGTGCAGACCCTCATGGAGCTTGACGACTACACCTTCGGCACGGTGCTTTGTAGCCTTGCCATCGACCTCGACGGCTACTTCTACTTCATCTCCCGCAGCTACTCCGGCGCGCAGACCCAGATGGTGCGCTGCACGCTCGAGTGGGACTGGCTCGAAGTGGACACCGTTGTGGAAATGAGCGACTACCCCGTCTACGGCTACGGCGCGCTGCACTATTCTCTGACAAACGGCGGCCTGTACTGGACGAATGACGACGGCGAGCTCTTCTGGACGCATCCTTCGACCTTCCCGCAGATGCAGGCGGTCAACCTCGGAACCATCGGCTCGGTCGAGACGATGTTCCCGCAGTTCCTTGCCATCTTCTCCGTGCCCGAAAACGAGCCGGAGGCGCCCGTGGCCGAGCCCGAATGGGC
>CAZGOO010000046.1:0-6386 GCA_964527505.1 uncultured Oscillospiraceae bacterium
AGGACGACCTCGTGATGGTCACGGCCGACCACGGCTGCGACCCCGCCTACACCGCCACCACCGACCACACGCGCGAATATGTGCCCCTCATCGTCGCGGGCAAACGCGTGCGACCGGTCGATTTGGGCGAGCGCGCGACGTTTGCCGACGTTGCCGCGACAATTGCGGAGCTGCTCGACACCCAATTTTCCTGCCCGGGCGTGAGCTTCGCCCGCGAGATTCCGGAGGGCTGAGATGGACGCAAAAGAGCTGGTTTCTCTGGCGCTTGAGGCGCGCGAGCGCGCCTATGTGCCCTATTCCCACTTTGCCGTCGGCGCGGCGCTGCTCGGCGAAAACGGCAAAATCTACCTCGGCTGCAACATCGAAAACGCCGCCTACACGCCCACCGTCTGCGCCGAGCGCACCGCGATTTTCAAGGCCGTCTCCGAGGGCGAGCGGCAGTTTCGCGCCATCGCCGTTGTCGGCGGGCCCGAGGGAAAGCCCGCAAACGAGCTGTGCGCGCCCTGCGGGGTCTGCCGACAGGTGCTGCGCGAATTTTGCTCCGAGGATTTCCCCGTCCTTCTCGGCAGCGGTGACGGCGGCTTCCGCGAAGTGACTCTCGGCGAATTGCTGCCTTTTGGCTTTACGAATGCCGATCTGCGCGGGTGAAATTGTGCTTTTCGCCGAAAATCATTAAAATTGCTTGACATTTTAATGACTATGTGGCAAAATTGCACTAACGGGAAACCGTAAAATAATTGGAGGTCAAGAAAATGAAAAAGCTTATCGCACTGCTTCTTGCTCTGTCGATGATCGCGTGCCTGTTCGTCGGCTGCACGAACAATCCCGATGACGGCGACAACGGCGAATTCGACTATGACAAAATCGATGACGTAATGACCTCGGAGGACAACAAGTACCAGATCGCCTTCGTCACCGACGTCGGCCAGCTCAAGGACAAGTCCTTCAACCAGGGCACTTGGGAAGGCGCGAAGCGCTACGCTTCGGAAAACAACAAGTCCTACAAGTACTATCAGCCCGCCAACGGCGATCAGGCCACCGATGACGACCGCTACAATTCTATGAAGGCTGCCGTGGACGGCGGCGCCGAGATCGTGATCTGCGCCGGCTACCTTCAGGCCACCGCGCTGACCAAGGCCGCCATCGACTTCCCCGAAGTCAAGTTCGTCTTTATCGACGGCTGGGCACTGACCGACTCCGAGGATAACCTTCTGATGAACGTTATGGCCATCGACTTCCAAGAGGAGCAGTCCGGCTACCTCGCCGGCTACGCTGCCGTTATGGAAGGCTACACCAAGCTCGGCTTCACCGGCGGCGGCGGTGGTGAGAACCCCGCTTGCAACCGCTTCGGCTACGGCTTCGTTCAGGGCGCTCAGGCTGCCGCTGCGGAAAAGGACGTTCAAGTCTCCATGCAGTACAGCTTCCTCTATGGCGCAAGCTTCTCCGCTTCCACCGACCTGCAGACCCAGCTCAGCGGCTGGTATGCCAACGGCACCGAGATCATCTTCGCCTGCGGCGGCTCGATGTGCAAGTCCGCGTTCGCGGCTGCTTCCGAAGCCGGCACCAAGGTCATCGGCGTTGACGTTGACCAGTCCGGCGAATCCGACACCGTCGTGACCTCCGCAACGAAGGGTCTGCGCGAGGCTTCCATGTACGCCTGCCAGATGTTCTTCGACGGCAAGTGGGACGAAGTCGGCGGCAAGCTGGCCACCATGGGCGCTTCCCAGAACGCCATCGGCCTGCCCACCGGCACTTGGTCGATGAAGAACTTCTCCGTCGCGCAGTATGAAGAGCTCTTCAAGAAGCTCGCCGACGGCACCATCACCGTTGACAAAGCGTTTGCCAACCTCGAAACCAATACTTACGACCACCTCACCCTCAACATCGAGAAATAATTCCCGCATTTTCGGGGCGCTTCCCAAAGGAAGCGCCCCTTTTTTCGCATTTTCCGAAAAATTTCGGAATTTCCGGCAAAAAAGGCATTGACATTTTGCGAAAAGTGCGCTAAAATAATTCGGTCTGCGAAACGCAGACTACCCTTGCCGCCGACGCGATCGGCGGCCATAAGTCCAAAAGGAGGTGCACACAACAATGGCTAAGATTTCCGGCAAGTATGAGATCGTCTATATCATCGACCCCGCTCAGGGCGAAGAGGGTATCGCCGCTCTCGTGGAAAAGTTCAAGGCGATGGTTGAAGCAGAAGGTACCCTCACGGGGATCGAGGAGTGGGGCAAGCGCCGTCTTGCGTATCCCATCAACGATCTGCCCGAAGGCTACTACGTTCTGATGAACTGCGAATGCAAGCCCGAGCTCCCCGCCGAGCTCGACCGCGTTTTCCGCATTACCGACGGCATCCTGCGCTCCATCATCGTCGCCGTAGAGGCGTAAGGAGGACCCATGCTGAACCACATCGTTCTGATGGGCCGCCTCACCCGCGACCCCGAGCTGCGTCGGACTCCCTCCGGCGTCGCGGTCGCAACCTTCACGCTGGCCGTAGACCGTGACTTCACGAGTCAAAGCGGCGAGCGCGAGACGGATTTTATCGACATCGTCGCGTGGCGTTCCACCGCCGAATTTGTCGGTAAGTATTTCGGCAAGGGCCGCATGGCGGTGGTTTCCGGCCGCCTGCAGCTTCGCAACTGGACCGATAAAGAGGGCAGCAAGCGCCGCTCCGCAGAGGTCATTGCCGACAATGTCTACTTCGGCGACTCCAAGCGCGAGTCCGACGGCGGCTTCGCTTCCGCCTCGCCCTACTCCGCGCCCGCGTCCGGCGGTTATGCCCCCGCTTCCGGCGGCTACGGCTCCGCCCCCGCAGCGCCGCGCTACAATGCCGCCGCGTCTGCCGCGCCCGCGTCCGATTTCTCGATGATTGAGGACGACGACAGCCAGCTCCCGTTCTGAGCTTTTCTGCAAGAGTCTGTTAAAAGGAGGATTTCATCATGGCCAACGATAAGCTCCGCCCCCGCAAGCGCAAGAAGGTTTGTAACTTCTGCGTTGACAAGGCGACCGGCATCGATTTCAAGGATTCCGCCAAGCTCCGTCGCTACATTTCCGAGCGCGGCAAGATCCTTCCCCGCCGCACGACCGGCACCTGCGCTGCGCATCAGCGTCAGCTCACCATCGCGATCAAGCGCGCGCGTATGATCGCCCTGCTGCCCTACGTCGCGGACTAAGCCCCCGCTTTTCCCACACCCGCCGCTCTCGGCGGGTGTGTTTTTTGCTTTTTTCTACAAAAAAGTGCCAAAAAAACTTGCCTTTTTCCACGTGCGGGACTATAATAGTATACAAATGACACCATCGTCACGAATCGACAAGGGAAGGCGGTAGTTTATGCAATCCGATTATGTCATTGAAATGCTGGGCATCACGAAAGAGTTTCCCGGCATCGTCGCCAACGACGACATCACCCTGCGCCTCCGGCGCGGCGAAATTCACGCCCTGCTCGGAGAAAACGGCGCGGGAAAGTCCACCTTGATGTCCGTCCTCTTTGGCCTGTATCAGCCGGAAAAGGGCGTCATCCGCAAAAACGGCGAAGTCGTGAAAATCAACGACCCGAACGACGCCACCGCGCTGGGCATCGGCATGGTGCATCAGCACTTCAAGCTGGTGGATGTATTCACCGTCCTCGACAACATTATCCTCGGCGCGGAGAGTACGAAGCTCGGCTTCCTGCAAAAGCGCGAAGCGCGCAAGCGCGTGCAGGCGCTCTCCGAGCGCTATCGCCTGCCCGTTGACCTCGACGCGAAGGTCGAGGACATCACCGTCGGTATGCAGCAGCGTACCGAAATTCTCAAAATGCTCTATCGCAACAACGACATCCTCATTTTCGACGAGCCGACGGCGGTTTTGACCCCGCAGGAAATCACCGAGCTGATGGCGACGATGCGCGAATTTGCCAACGAGGGCAAGAGCATTCTCTTTATCACCCACAAACTTAACGAAATCATGGCCGTGGCCGACCGCGTAAGCGTTTTGCGCAAGGGCAAGTATATCGGCACGGTCAATGTGGCCGAGACGACCAAGCAGGAGCTTTCGACGATGATGGTCGGCCGCCCCGTGCAGCTTGAAGTACACAAAGAGCCGCGCGCGCCCGGAAAAGAGCTTCTGCGCGTGGAAAATCTGTGCGTTTCTTCGCATCTTCACAAGCGCGACGCGGTGCACGACGTTTCCTTCTCCGTCCGCGAGGGCGAGATCGTCTGCATCGCCGGCATCGACGGCAACGGCCAGACGGAGCTCATCCACGGCCTGACGGGTCTTGAAAAATCGACCGGCAAAGTGACTCTCTGCGGCCGCGATATTTCCGCCGCTTCCGTCCATGAGCGAAACCTCTCCGGCATGAGCCACATTCCGGAAGACCGCCACAAACACGGCCTTGTGCTCGATTTCTCGCTGGAAGACAACATCGTTTTGCAGCGCTTCCGCGAGCCGCAGTTCCAGAAAGCGGGCTTTGTGCGCAAGGGCGAGGTGCGAAACTACGCCGAGCAGCTCATCGAGCAATACGACGTCCGCTCCGGTCAGGGTGCGGTGACGACCGCGCGCTCCATGTCCGGCGGCAACCAGCAAAAGGCCATCATCGCCCGCGAGATTGACCGCGGCTGCCCGCTGCTTATCGCCGTGCAGCCCACGCGCGGTCTGGACGTGGGCGCCATCGAATACATCCATTCGCAAATCGTCGCCGAGCGCGACAAGGGCAAGGGCGTTCTGCTCGTCTCGCTGGAATTGGACGAAGTGATGAACCTCTCCGACCGCATCTATGTCATGTATGAGGGCGAGATCGTCGGCGAGTTTGACCCGAAAACCACGACCGTGCAGGAGCTTGGCCTGTATATGTCCGGCGCAAAGCGCCAAAAGGAGGAGGTCAATTCGTGAAAACGCTGCGTGAACTCTACCACAAAGACGGCACAAAATCCATCCTCGCCGCGCTGATTTCCATTTTGATCGGTCTGGCGTTCGGTGCGCTCATCGTCGTCATCGTCGGCCTGATTACCGACTCCATCAGCGCCAAAGGCATCTGGGAGGGCGTGCGCCTCGTCTTTGCCGGCATTTTCAACACGGGTCGCGACGCGGCCGGCAACCTGAGTTTTGGCTTCAACGCCCGCAACATCGGAAACCTTCTCTTCCGCGCGACGCCCCTGATTATGACGGGTCTTTCCGTCGCGGTCGCGTTCAAAACGGGGCTTTTCAACATCGGCGCGCCCGGCCAATACCTCATGGGCACCGTCGCCACGCTCTATATCGCTTTGAGCATCCCCTCAAGCGCCGTGCCTCCCATGCTCATCTGGCTTCTGGCGCTGCTCGGCGGTATGCTCGCGGGCGCTTTGTGGGGCGCCATCCCCGGACTTCTGAAATCCACGCTGAACATCAACGAAGTCATCACCTGCATCATGACCAACTGGATTGCGGCAAACCTCACCACATGGCTCTTTGACATCGGCAACCTCAAAAACGGCAGCGAAGCCGGCAAGGTCGCCTACATCCGCAAGACCGTCTCCAATCTCGTCGAGACGCCCAAGCTCGGTCTGGATAAAATTTTCTCCGGCTCGCAGGTCAACGCGGGCATCCTCGTTGCCATTCTCTTTGCAATCGCCGTGTACATCCTGATGAGCAAGACCACTTTCGGCTATCAGCTCAAAGCCTGCGGCAGTAACCGCCACGCCGCAAAATACGCCGGTATCAACGACAAGCGCAACATCGTTCTGTCCATGGCAATTGCCGGCGCGCTCTCCGGCGGCGCCGCCGCGCTCTACTGGCTCTCGGGCAACACCGAATTTGCATGGCAGACCTACCAGTCCCTCCCCGCCGACGGCTTTAACGGCATCCCCGTGGCGCTGCTGGCGTCGAACCACCCGATCGGCGTCGTGTTTACGGGTCTGTTCATGTCCATGCTCAACATCTCCGGTCAGCAGCTCAAGGAGCTGACGGCGTACAACGAATACATCACCAGCATCGTCATCGCCGTCATCGTCTACTTCAGCGCTTTCAGCCTGATCATCAAGCTGCGGCTCAGTCGCCGCAAAGCGCAGCCCTCAGTCAAGTCGCGGAAAAAGGAGGCGGCGGAACAATGACTTACCTCGTTCAATCCCTGCTCAAGTATATGATTCCTCTGATGATCGTTGCGCTTGCCGGCATCTTCGCCGAGCGCAGCGGCGTCATCAACCTCGCACTTGAGGGCATTATGATTCTCGGCGCGTTCATCGGCGTTCTGATGGTCAACCTCTTGCAGCAGACGGGCGCGTTTACCAAGGACAATGCGCAGCTTCTGGCGCTTCTGGCCATGTTCGGCGCAGCCGCCGCAGGCGCGCTGTTCTCCCTGCTTCTGTCCTTCGCGTCGATCAATCTGCGCGCCGACCAGACCATCGGCGGCACCGCGCTCAACCTCCTCGCGC
>CAZGOO010000047.1:0-6345 GCA_964527505.1 uncultured Oscillospiraceae bacterium
GTGCTTTTTGTTTCGGCAAAGCTGTTTCTGGAAAAGGGATACACCAACACCACCCTGCGCGAAATCACGGCGGCGGCGGAAATCAACCTCGGTTCTCTCATTAACCTTTTTCGCAACAAGGAGGACATCCTCGCCGCACTGGTGGAGTATGTGCTCGATGGGCAGTTCTCCGCCGCGGAAAAAATGCTTCGGGGAAAGACGACGGACAAAATTCTCTTCTACGCCGCCGAGACGACCCTGCAACTGTACATGGCCGAGTCCGGCGAGCACATCCGCGACCTTTACAACTGCGCATACTCCCTGCCGAAGTCGATGGAGATCATTCAGAAAACCATCACCGTCAAGCTCGAGGACATTTTCAAAGAGCACCTGCCCGGGCTGGATTCTTCGGACTTCTTCAAGTTGGAGATCGCTTCCGGCGGCGTGATGCGCGCGTTTATGGCGATGCCGTGCTCGGTGTGGTTCCCCATGGAGCAGAAAGTTGCGTCGTTTTTGCAATCGACCTTCCGCATCTACGACGTGCCGCAGCAGAAGATCGACGAAGCGATTGCCTTCGTTTCGCAGTTCGACTACAAAACTTTCGCACAGACTACCATTGAAACCATGGTTCGGCTTCTCGAGGAATACACCTCGGAAGCCGACAAGATCTAAGCAAAAAATTTTTTAAGGAGTTTACTTATGAAAAAAATCGCAACCAAACTGCTGGCGGCGCTGCTGACGCTCGTTTTGTGCTTCTCCGCTGCCGCACAGCCCCTCTCGGCCGCCGCGTCGGTTAGCACCAACGCCGCAACGAATCTCGACGAGCCCGTCTATGAGGTTCAGGAAGTAGGCGTCGCTATCGCCAAAGCCGCCACCAATTACATCTTCGGCAGAGCCATTGCGGAATTGTCCTCATGGTCCATTTCCAACGACGTGCCGGTCATCGGCAGTCTGTCGAAACTCATGCTCAACCCCTCGCAGCGCGCCGCGCTGAAGCAGTCGGCGCAGGTGACGAAGATCCTCGCTACCGTCACGGCTATTTCCGCCAGCGTTCAGCAGATCTCCGCGCAGCTTTCGGACATCTCCAATCAGCTCTCTGCGCTCGACCAGAAGACCGACCTCTACCATGCCGCAGAGCTTCTGAACTCTGCCACGCAATTTGTAAACGACCTTGCATACGACTACGAAGGCGCATGGGCGGCCTATTGCAATCTGACCGACGCGGTTTCCGATCTCGCAGCGGCCAACGATGCCCTCGCGGCAGCCACCGACCCCGAAGAGATTGAAAAGCTCGCAGAAGCGGCAGAAGCGGCCAGCAACAAAGTGGTGGCAATGCAGAATCTCTTTATTCAGGTTCTCAACGAAGGCGGCGGCATGGCGTTTTTTACAGACATCACCAATCTGGAAAAGCGCATTTACGACGCGGAAAATCCGACCGCAAGCTACCTCGGTGCGCTGGAAGCCTATCTGCGCCTGACGGTGCCCTTTGAGCATCAGATCACCGAGCAGATGACCGCCGCAGCGGAGTCCTGCGCCTATGTTCTCTTCCACATCTTCCTCATCTATTCGGAATACTACACCTACCTCAGAGCGCAAACCGAGGAAGAAAACAAGAATGACCCCGACGCGAAAAACCCCTACGACTTCTATACCGACGAATATTTTGATGCGATTTGCAACAATATCGTTAAGTATTTCGACGAAGTGGCGCTTGCCTCGGGCATTGCCAACTTCATGGTCGCGCAGCCCATGTCCGATCAGGAAATCGCGGAATATCGGGAGATTGACGCGAACTTCGTCGCTCCCGAAAGCATTGATACGATCGTTACCGTGAACGGCGTGAACTATTCCTGCTACAAGGTGCGCGCCAACAGCGACAGGCAGTATTATCTCATCTTCAAGGGCTTTATCAACAAAAGCCAGCTCGTGCAGACCTCTTCCGTGAGCTACTTCTCTTATCAGGCGAAAACCCTCTGCCGCCCGGGCTTCGTGCTCGACCACGAATACTCGGACGACGGCTACTACCGCCTCATCTCCGAAAACGAGCTTCCCGACTTCGTCAAAAATTCCTCGTCGTCCGTTCTCTCCTACCTCCGTCTGACCGGCGGACTTCTGAGTCTCCCGCAGGATGCTGCGCACATTCTCCTGCGCGATAACACCTGCAAGGGCGAAAGCGGAAACAACATTGTCTGGGATCTTAAGGCCGTCAATGTGTCCGCCTCCGGTGGTTCGGCCACAGTGGCGCTCAATAGCAGCGACATAAACAGCGGCAAGACCGGCACGAAAGCCATTGCCATCTACCGTCTGGTCGGTTCCGATGCGAAGTACAAAGACGGCACCTATCAGGTGCTCGACAAGTCCGAGCTGGAAAACAAAACCGTCTTTGTCGGCGCGGGTCAAACGCTTGACCTGACGAAGCTCACCGTCGATGTAAACAACGTTACCATCCGAATCCTCGGCGACGGCAAGATCGTCTCGAATCCCAAAATCACGCTGAAAAACTCCCGCATCACCGTGGTTAAGAAAAGCAATGTCACGCTGGAAAACCTCAAGCTGACAGCACAAAGCGGCAATGTGGCGGCTCTTATGATTTCCGCCGCCGGTTCGGTCGTCAATTTCGTCGGCACAAACAGCTTCTCCGGCACGGCGGCAGGCAGCATCACCGCCGAGACTTATTATGCCAACTACACCCCCGGAATGCCCATCGGTGCCTCCCACGGCGTCTATGCCGCCGATAACACCATCCTCAGCGTCAGCGGAACAACAACGTTCTCCGGCGCAGGCGGCGGTGCGGGTGTCTGCGTCGCAGGCAAATTCAACCTTGTCGGCTCAAACGGCGCAAAGGTCGTGGCCAACGGCTCGACATCCTCGGTCAAAAAGGATGCGGATCATCCCTATTTCCCGCTTTCCGTCGGCGCAGGCATCGGCGGCTCGGCCAGCGTGAGCCTCGAATATGCCACGGATATCAGATCCACCCAGTATACTACCATCGTTACAAGATTCCACAAATACCGCTCCGACAAGTCCTCCGACTTTGCCGGTTCCCATGCCGATATTCAAATCTCCGGCATCACGCTCGAAGCCAAAGGCGCGAATACCGGCAACCTCAACGCCAATGTCAGCGTCGGCGCTCTGGATTCCGGCCTGAAAAAGGAAGTCAAGGACATCACGCTCTATTCCGATGATATCGGCGGTGTCAACACCGTCGGCACCGTCCGCGATGTCCTGTCCGGCAGCATCAAGGGCTCCACGGTCAATCTCAAGCAGCAGAAGATCAGCGGCAAAATCAACACCAAGCTGCAAGATAACTTCTTCAATCCCGAAGTCTACACCTTCACGGTCTTTACACATGGCTCGCAGGGCACAACAAAAGACGGCATTTCGTTTATGCTGGAAGGCGCCGATGGTCGTAAATCGGAGTGGATCACCGCAAGCGAGTGCGGCGTGGAAAAGGGCACTTGGACGGGCAGCTTCGTTGTGGACAGTGTCGGCGAGTTAAAATATCTTCAGATAAAGTCCAATCGCGAAGGGGACAAATGGTTTGGCGGCGAAGTCACCGTCTCCGCGCAGTTCGGCGGCGAAACGCTCACGCTTTACGGCGGTCGCTTCATTTCGACCACGGGTGATTGGCTCTACCCTTGGGATGATATTTACCAAGTCACGGTTGAAACCGGTACGGAAAAAGATTCCGGCACAGACGCCGACATTCTCTTTAATCTGAAGTGTGATAACAACACCCGAAACGGTAATGGCAGCGATTCCGGCTACAGATTGGATAACATTCATTGGGAAGACGACGCTTTTGAAAAAGGCGATGTTGCCACTTTCTTGCTCGACAAGAACTACTGCTATACGGAATGCCTTGGCTTCTATCTCAGCAGCGATTGCAGCGGCAGAGGCCCGCAGTGGAAAGTGGATAAAGTTTCGATAAAAAAAGTTCAGGGCGATGATATCGAAGAGAATGAATTCACCATCTCCACCGGCTACTGGTTCCGAACCGAACAGACCGTATTCTTCGGCAGATATTCCGGCAGCACGGGCGCATTCTACATTGAAGTCAAAACCAGCGACGTAAGCAAAGCCGGCACCGACTCGAACATCTACCTCACCGTCAACGGCTCAAAGGGTTCGACGGGCGAAATCGAGCTTGATCTGATGGCCGAAGACGGCGACAACTTCGAGCGCGGCGACCTCGACACGATGTGCATCGGTTTTGACACGGAGGGCATCGGCGAAATCCAGAGCATCACGATTCGCAAGGACGATGCCGGAAGCGGCGCCGACTGGCATCTGGAATACATCACCATCAGAGAGATCATCGCAGACGACCAGACCCCGCAGTCCTACAAATTCACTTGGAACGACTGGATTGAGGACGAAACCGTCACGCTGACCAAGCGCACCAATCAGTCTGTCCGCCGGAATGCCGTGAAATACGACCGCGATGTTCTCTCCGGCCTCACTGCCAATGCCGACGGCTCCTACACCCTCACGGTTGACCGCGAGACGACCCTCTCCGAATCCGCGTTCAAGCTGATTGCCGAAAAATCGGCCGTTTTGAACGTCGTCATGGAAAACGACGGCAAGCCGCTCTACGAAGTCATTTTCGACGGCTCGGCCTTTGAATCGTGGCGCTCCGTCACCCTCGGCAAAAACTATTCGTTCGCAGACGGCAAATCGCTCTTCACCTTCCTGCAAAATGTCGATTTGCCCGAAAACACCAAAATCCGCATCCACGCGAAAAACATCGGCTTCCTCGATGGCAAGAGCTATCAGCTCTATTCCAAAGACGAAAACGACAACTGGACCCCGCTGGAAAACATCGTTGATTCTGACGGCGTAATTGAGTTCTATGCGAAAACGGTCAAGGAGCTGATGCTCCTCGACAAGAAAAACGCTTGGGTCGTTCAGCCGGACATTGAAAACTATGTCAGCGGCGAGACGCCCTCCGAGCCCGTCGGCGAAGCGCTCTTCGGCACCTTCACCGTGCGCTACACGGGCACGGCAGATGACGGAACGAGCTGGGACAGCGCCGACGCGCCCACCAAGGCCGGCAAATACACCGCCGTCTTTACGGTGGAAGCGGGCGACGGCCACGACGCTCTGACCTGCGAGGTAGACTTCGAGGTCACGCCCTCCACCGTCGAGCCCATCGACCCCACCGAGCCCACGCAGCCTACCGAGCCTACCGAACCTACCGAGCCCACTGCCCCCGAGCAGCCGCAGGAAAAGGCGCAGGATCTCACATGGCTCTATGTGGCAATTGCCGCCGTGGTGATGTTCGGCGCAGGCTTCGGCGTCAGCCGCCTCACGGGCAAAAAGAAAAAGGATTGATTTCCAAAAGAAACGGCCCGCCCTCCGAGCGGAGGGCGGCCGAATCCGAACCACCGTATTTCATCGAATTTCCTTTATAAAAAATCGGGAGGACTGTCAAAGCGGCAGCCCTCCCCTCTTTTCTTTCCGTTAAAATCAAATCGTCTCAAAGCCCGCCAAAACGCCGCCGCGCTCGGCATAGTAGGCGCAAAGCCCGCGGCAGGGATAGATTTTCACATCCGCGTTCGGAAAGCGCGCAAGCACAAGGTCGCTCAGCGCCTGTGCGGTCTGCTCGCCCTGCGCATGGGCAAGGCGCAGCTTGCCGCCGCGATAGCCCGCGTCGTGCATCTTTTCCAGAAGCACGGCAAGGGCTTTCTTCTCGCCCCGACATTTTTCAATCAGCTCCAGCGTCCCCTCTTCGCTCGCTCCGGCAAGAATGCGGATGCCCAGAAGCCCGACCGCTTTGGCCGCGACCTTGCTCACGCGCCCGTTCTGCGCGAAATTGTGCAGCGATTGCAGGCAGCACATCAGCCGCGTGCGCTTGAGATATTCCGTGCCTTCGCGCACGAGTTCGTCGAAGCGGCGCCCCTGCCGAATGAGCTCCGCGAGCCTTTCCAGAAGCAAACGCATCTCGGGGCCCGCACTGAGCGTATCGAACACATGAATGCGCTTTTCCGGGTGCATCGAAAGGTGCATTTCGGCGGCGGACATCGCCGAGGTATACGTCCCCGACAGGCCGCTTGTGAGCGATACGACCAGAATTTCGTCTGCGCCCGCGTAGGCATTCATCCAGCGCTCGGGGCTTGGGCAGGCTGTGCCGGAGCGACCCTGATACGCCTGCATATAGTCCAGCATTTCGCCGATATCGAGGTCGTGCTCATCGGTAAATTCGCGTTCGTCGGTTCGTATGGTCAGCGGTACGCTCGCGAACGGCACGCCTTTTATCGCCGTAACGTCGGCTGAGGAATCGGCGATCAGCTTGATCATTGGCAATACCTCCAAATGGGAATTACCGACATCATACAACATTTTTCGCCGTTTGTCAAGTTAAAC
>CAZGOO010000048.1:0-6305 GCA_964527505.1 uncultured Oscillospiraceae bacterium
CGCTGGAAGTCGTGGAATATAACGACTACAATCTGCCCAATCTCGCGACCGAGTCGGGCGAGCTGGATGCGAATTTTTTCCAGCATTTGCCGTATATGGAGAATTTCAACGCCGAAAACGGCACGCATCTTGCCTGCGTTGCGGCCATCCACTATGAGCCTTTCGGCATTTACGCGGGAAAATCCGCCGCGCTTTCCGAGATTGCCGACGGCGCGACCGTTGCCATCCCGAACGACGGCACGAACGAGGCGCGGGCGCTGCTTTTGTTGCAGGAACAGGGATTGATTCGTCTGCGCGAGGGCGTGGGCTTCACCGCGACCGTTCTGGACATCGCGGAAAATCCGAAGCATCTGAACATCGTCGAGCTCGAGGCCGCGCAGCTTGTGCGCGCCTTGGGGGACTGCGATTTTGCCGTCATTAACGGCAACTACGCCATCGCGGGCGGCTTGACAATTGCCGACGCGCTGGCTGCCGAGGACGCAAGCTCCGAAGCCGCGCAGCGCTATGCCAACATTCTTGTGGTGAAAGCGGGGCACGAAAACGACGAAAAAATCCGCGCGCTGGCGGATGCCCTGCAAAGCGAAACGGTGCGCGCGTTCCTTGCGGAGCATTTCGCGGGCGCGGTCGTGCCGGTATTCTGAGCTTGCTTTTTGCGGGGAAATTCGGTATAATCTGCGCAGAACCCCGCGAAAAGGAGCGAAAAGAGATGCAAAACGAAAAACTTTCGGAAATTTTGCTTGCCCGCGAGGAGCGCGCGGCGCGGCAGAAAGCGCTGCTGGAAATCCATCGCGCGCCGCTTGTGAGCTTCACGATGAATATCGCGGGGCCGCAAAAAGTTTCGCCCCTCATCCGCTATGCCTTTTTTTGCGGACTTGCGGCGCTCAAAAGCGCGGTCGGAGTGCCCCTTGCGGAAGAACCGGGGGAAAACGCGGCGGGCTGCTATGCGCTTTTGGCGGTCGATTTGCCCGCGCGTCGGCTCAAAGAAATCTGCCTGCGGCTTGAAGAGAGCGAAATCGGGCGGCTGTATGACTTCGATGTGCTTGACACGGACGGGGGAAAATGCACCCGCGCCGCGCCGCGCCGCTGCCTTCTGTGCGGCGAAGCCGCCGCCGACTGCGCCCGAAGCCGCAACCACGGTTTGGCCGCTTTGACGCAGGAGACGCAGCGCCGCCTGAGAAAATTTGCCGAGGAATCGCTTGCCGATGCGGCGGCGGCCGCACTGGAAAACGAGGCGCGCTTTACCCCGAAGCCGGGGCTGGTCGATGCGCAAAACTCCGGCGCGCATCGGGACATGGATTTGAATTTGATGCTTATAAGCGCGCGGGCGCTTCGCCCCTATTTTGCCCGCTTCGTGCGCGGCGGGATGGAGCAGCTTTCACCAAGCGCATTGCAAGCAATTGGAATCGAAGCGGAAAATGCGATGCTCGCCGCGACGGGCGGGGTCAACACGCACAAAGGTGCTTTGTATTCTCTGGCCTTGCTTCTTGCCGCTTGCGGGCGGAAACTTGCGGGCGCGGGGGAGGACATTTTCGCGACTGCCGCGTCGATTGCCGCCGCGCTTCCCGCCGCGACGCAGACCCACGGCGCGAAAATTCGCGAAACTTACGGCCGCGCGGGCGTGCGCGGCGAGGCGGTGGCGGGATTTGCGACGCTTCGCGCGCTTTTGCCGCTCGATGACCCCGCCGAGGTGCTGCTGACTTCCATGGCGCGGCTTGACGACAGCAATCTCATCTATCGCGGCGGCGAGGCGGGGCTGGCGCTGGTCAAAGCGCGGGCGGCGGAGATTTTGAATCTTCCCGAATCGCGGCGCGAAGCGGCGCTCGTCGCGCTCGACCGGGAATTGACCGCGCGAAACTTAAGCCCCGGCGGCAGCGCCGACCAGCTTGCTCTGTGGTTTTTCGGAACCTCTCAAAGAATGCTTTTTTGAATGCGGCAGGTGCGCTGCGCCCGAAGCAACATCCCCGTCACGGCCAAGCGCCGCGGCGGGGATTTTCGGTTCAAATTCGCCCGAACGGAAATCCTTTTTCTCCGTTCGGACGGCTTTCGGCCGAAACGCTTGACGAACGGGCGGAAAATGCGTATACTGCGGGCGAGACGATTAAACGGATGTTTAATCCTTTTGAAAGGAGAAAGGTTCTCATGCAGGAATGGATTGTTCGCGGGCTTCTGGCCGCGGTGGTACTTATGGCGGCGGCGCTTCTTGCCGCGACGGAAAAGAAAAAAGACGGCATGACGAAAAAACAGCGCGTGATGATGCGCCGCATTTTGCTCAGCAGCGCCCTTTTGCTGCTGCTGGAGTTCGTCCCAACGGATACATTTAATATAATAGATGCGTATCTGTTTCCGTCTGCGGGAAGAATTTTGCGCTTTGTCTGCTTCTTTGCCGATTATCTCCTCATCGGCTACGACATTCTGCGCAAGGCGGCCAAGGGCATCAAAAACCGTCGGGTGTTTGACGAAAATTTCCTGATGGCGGTCGCGACGGTCGGCGCGATGGCGCTGGCCATCTACCAAAACGGCGAGTATCTGGAAGCGATCGCCGTGATGCTGTTTTATCAAATCGGCGAATGGTTCCAGAGCTATGCCGTGGGCAAAAGCCGCCGAAACATCAGCAATCTGATGGACATTCGCCCCGATTATGCCAATGTGGAACAAGGCGGCAGCTTCGAGCGGGTAGACCCGGACGAGGTGGAGGTCGGCAGCGTGCTTGTGGTGCAGCCGGGCGAAAAAGTGCCGATCGACGGCGTCGTGATTTCCGGCAATTCCACCCTGAATACCGCCGCGCTGACGGGCGAGAGCCTGCCGAGGGAGGTTGCTGTCGGGGACGAAGTGCTCAGCGGCTGCATCAGCATGACCGGCGTTTTGAAGATTCGCACGACAAAGGAATTCGGCGAATCGACCGTTTCCAAAATTCTGGACTTGGTGGAAAACGCAAGCTCCCGCAAATCCAAATCGGAGGATTTCATCTCCAAATTTGCAAAAATCTACACCCCTGCGGTTTGCTATTCCGCGCTGGCGCTGGCCGTTTTGCCGCCGCTTGTTCGGGGTGTGCTTCTGGGGCTGAGCGCGGACTGGGGCACATGGCTTTATCGGGCGCTGACCTTCCTTGTTATTAGCTGCCCTTGTGCATTGGTAATCAGCATCCCCCTAAGCTTCTTCGCAGGAATCGGCGGGGCAAGCCGAGAGGGGATTCTGGTCAAGGGCTCAAACTATCTGGAAACCCTTTCGCAAACCAAAATCGTGGTGTTCGACAAAACCGGAACGATGACGAAAGGCGTGTTTGAGGTCAACGCAATCCACCATGCAACCGTTGCAGAGGAAAAACTGCTGGAATATGCGGCTTTGGCTGAAAGTGCATCTTCTCATCCGATCAGTAAGAGCCTGCAACGGGCCTACGGCAAAGAAATCGACCGCAGCCGTGTTACCGATATTCAGGAAATCAGCGGAAACGGCGTCACGGCCGTCGTAGACGGCGTTTGCGTGGCGGCGGGCAATGACAAACTGATGAAATCGCTGAAAATACCTTATCGGGACTGCCGACAGGTCGGCACCGTCATTCACATGGCGCTCGATGGGAAATATGCCGGGCACATCGTTATTTCCGACGTGCTCAAGCCGCAGGCCAAAGACGCAATTGCCGCCCTGAAAAAAACGGGCGTGCGGAAAACCGTGATGCTGACGGGCGATGCGAAAAAAGTTGCCGAGCAGGTCGCCTCCGAATTGGGCATCGACGAGGTCTGCGGCGAGCTGCTGCCTGCGGACAAGGTGGAAAAAGTGGAGGCGCTGCTGCGCGAAAAGCCGAATCGGGCGAAGCTGGCCTTCGTCGGCGACGGGATGAACGACGCGCCCGTCTTGTCCCGTGCGGACATCGGCATCGCCATGGGCGCGATGGGCTCGGACGCCGCCATCGAAGCGGCGGACATTGTGCTCATGGACGACGACCCGATGAAAATCGCAAAGGCGATCAAGATTTCCGAAAAGTGCCTGCGAATCGTGTATCAGAACATTGTCTTTGCCTTGGCAATCAAGTTTGCCTGTCTGCTTCTTGGTGCAGTAGGGATTGCAAATATGTATCTGGCGATTTTTGCGGACGTGGGCGTGATGGTTCTGGCGGTGCTCAACGCCATTCGCTGCCTGTTCGTGAAAAATCTGTAAAAAAGATTCCGCACGGGAAATTCCCGTGCGGAAGTTTTATAGCGCGTTTGCGCTCAGGTAACGTGCGTGTGATTGGAAATGTGCTCGATGCAGTAGCAGAAGTAGCCTTTGCATTTGGAGCAGTAGCGGAATTCCAAGCCGGGGCAGTCCGTATCCGTGCGGCCGCAGACGGTGCATTTGTGGCGATAAGAGCGCTGCGTGCCGGAATTGCCCGAGGGATTCGGCACGGCCTGCACGGGCGGCTTGCGGTAAACGGGGGTGCTGCGGCGGAACAGGCGCGAGACGTTTCTGCCGAAATGCAGGAAGTAGTTGGCAAGGCCGAGCATCGGGAACTGCGCATAGAACAGGCCGACCCAGAAAAGCGTCATCCCATAGGTGCTGCCGAGCGAGAGCGCGGTCATCACGCCGGTGTAGACCTGAAGCGAGGTGAGGATCAAATCGACCAAAGCGAGCCAGCGCATCCGAATGGGAATGAAGCCGAAGAGATACACCTGCTGCTCGGGGATCATCGTCGCGACGGCGATGAAGAGGGAGATGTTTACATAACTTGCGCTGATGTAGCTGCGGAAATAGCTGCCGTAAGCGGGGAAGAGGAGCTCTGCCAAAACGCCCGCAAGGCTGAGCATCAAAATGCCGGAGAAGTAGTAGATGTTCAGCCGCAAGGTGCCCCATGCCTGCTCAAGCACCTGCCCGAGCCAGTGATAAAAATAAACATTGATCACCGCCAGCAAAATGCCGTAAAGTCCGTAGGACGAGGTCGTTTCCGTCAGATAGGTCAGTGCGAAGCTCAAAACGCGCCAGACCTGTCCGCGCAGAATGAGCGTCGCGTCGAAATAGAGCCACGAATAGAGATTCATCGCGGTGTTGGCAAAGGCGCTGCCGTTGGCCATCGTCGTGCCGATGGCGACGATGAGATACACCGCGAGATTCGCCAGCCCGAGCCAGAGCATCAGGCGGGGGACGCCTTTATCGCGGTTGCGCAGAAGAAAACCGTTCCATTTTTTGCGAAGCGAGTGCATACGATGCCCTCCGTAAAACTTATTTTTGTTATTTTAACCCATTTTTCACGCGTTGTCTATAAAGAAACTTTGAATTTTGCGCCGAGGTTGATTTTTTTCGAAAAATCTGCTATACTCGAAGAAAAAACGGGAGGAATTCCTATGAGCCATATCAAAGATGCCGCGCTGGCACCCTACGGTCGGATGAAAATCGAATGGGTGCGCGATTTTATGCCCGCACTGTGCGCCATTCGCGAGCGCTTCGAGCGCGAACAACCCTTCGCGGGCAAAAAAATCACCATTTCCATCCACATGGAGGCCAAAACCGCCTTCCTTGCCCTCTGCCTTGCCGCAGGCGGCGCGGAGGTTCACGCTACGGGCTGTAACCCGCTTTCCACGCAGGACGATGTTGCCGCGGGGCTGGCATCGATGGGCGTGGAAACCTATGCCGTACACGGCGTGAGCGAGGAAGAGTATCGCGGACTTCTGTTTGAAGCGCTTTCCTGCAAACCCGACCTCATCATTGACGACGGCGGAGATTTGATTGATCTGCTCACGGGCGAGCATCCCGAGCTTGCCGAAAACCTCATCGGCGGCGCGGAGGAGACGACCACGGGCATCCACCGTCTGCGCGCGCGGGCAAAGGCGGGCGCGCTGCCGTATGTGATGATGAATGTGAACGACGCGAAGTGCAAGCACTACTACGACAACAAATACGGCACCGGCCAGTCGGTCTGGGACGCGATCATGCACACGACGAACCTGCTCGTTGCGGGCAAGACCGTCGTCGTCGCGGGCTACGGCTACTGCGGCCGCGGCGTTGCGCTGCGCGCAAAGGGCATGGGCGCAAACGTCATCGTTACGGAGATCGACCCCATCAAGGCGCTCGAGGCGTCGATGGACGGCTGCCGCGTGATGCCGATGGACGAGGCCGCGCCGCAGGGCGATCTGTTCGTGACGACCACGGGCTGCCGCGATGTGATCATCGCGCGGCACTTCAAGGTCATGAAGCACAATGCGTTTCTGGCCAACGCGGGACATTTTAATGTAGAGGTCAACGGCGCGGAGCTCGAAGAGATGGCCGTGCGTGTCTTTAAGCGCCGCGAGGAGATCGTCGGCTATGAGCTGCCCGACGGGCGCGTTTTGAACCTC
>CAZGOO010000049.1:0-6217 GCA_964527505.1 uncultured Oscillospiraceae bacterium
AAAAAGCCTCCGATGACACGAAGTGTGGTCGTCTTGCCGCAGCCGGAGGGGCCGAGCAAGGTGAGAAATTCCTTGTCGTTGATGTAGAGATTGATGGAATCCAAAATTCGTTCTCCGTCAAACTCCATTACAAGGTTTGTCAAGCGGATCAGCTCCTGGGACATTTATCCTCCCCCATTTACAAAGAAAGTAGTATTCCCGCAGGGAATACCCTATTATGAAATATAACGGGAAACGGGGGGAATGTCAATGCCTATTTTGCTTTTTCCGTCATTTATTTTCATAATTCGGCAATTTCCCGTTTACAAGGCGTTTTCGGAATTTCGCGCTTGACAAGTTTTTAAGAAAATGGTACGATTGCACTATATGCAAAGGAGGGAAACAGAGAAATGAAGTTTACCCAACCCCGCTATTATGTCAGCCGAAAAAACGGCTTTACATGGCTTGCGGCTTGTTTGGCGGTCGCTTCCGCAGCGCTGAACATTCTGGCCCTGTGCTTCGGCGAGGAATTGCCGACGGTCGATTTCTGGTTCCAGAAAGTGCTTCCCATCGCGGCGGCGCTCGTGTTTGCCTTGCAGGTGCTTCTGTGCGGGCAAAGGAGCCTCTATCGCACCACCACGCCCGTCTTCTGGGCCTGCGTCTATTTCGGGCAGGTCGCCTATGACGTCTATCTGCACCCGCAGAGCGTGCATATGCTGCTCGGGAGCAACGAGCTTCTGGGCTATCTGCGCTATGTGATTTTGTGCTGGATTCTCTATTTCGTCATCTATATGGTCTATCGGCTTTATATGACGGGAAAATTTCACCACCCGATCGCCTTGAGCGTGACGTTCTTTATCCCCTTGGCGGCGCTGGCACTCGATCTGACGCATTACATCGGCGCGGAGCAGAGCGAATTGTGGTATCTGCTCGACAAGTGCGCAAACGTCGCTATGGTCGCTTCAATTTTTGTACTGACCTTGGCCGTGCGCCCCTTCAGCGACGGCGCGTACCACAAAACATGGGGCGACCGCAAAGACGGCCGCCGTCTGCGCACGCTCGGCGGAATGTCCGTGGTCGCGGGCTACATCATGCCCGACCGCAACGACGCCTGCAACAGCCTGTACGATACGCTGGAAATTTCTGCCGTCGAGCGCTATATCCACAGAAAGCGCGCCGAGGGGCTCAGCGGCTTCGGCGTGTTCCATGTGTTTCTTGCGGCCTATGTGCGCTGCATTGCCAAATACCCCGGCTGCAACCGCTTCTTCTCCGGCCAGCGCGTCTATCAGCGCGATGACGACATCCAGTTTGTCATGGCAGTCAAAAAGGATATGCGCACCGACTCGCCCGATACGATGATCAAGCTCCATCTCAGCCGAAGCGACACCGCCGAGGACGTTTACCGCAAGCTCAACGCGGAGATTGAAAAGGTGAAAAATACGCCGCTCGACAGCAGTTTCGACAACCTCGCGGGGCTTCTGGCCAGCATCCCGGGTCTGCTGCTGAAATTCACGGTCTGGTGCCTGAAAGTGGTGGACTATTTCGGCCTTCTGCCGCGCTTTTTGACGGAGCTGAGCCCCTTCCACGGCTCGATCATCTTCACCTCCATGGGCTCGCTCGGCATCCCGCCGATCGTTCACCATCTTTACAACTTCGGCAATCTGCCCGTATTTATGGCTGTCGGTCGGAAATACCGCAAGACGGAAACCGACGCCGACGGAAACACCGTCACGCGCCGCTATGTGGATATCGCGCTCAACACCGACGAGCGCACCGTAGACGGCTTCTACTACGCCGCCGTTTTGAAATACTTCCATTCCATCGTCCGCAACCCCGCTGTGCTCGACAATCCGCCTGCGGAGATCGCTTGGGACATCGAATAATGCGCCCTCTTCCCTCCGATGCGCCGCATCGGAGGGAATTTTTTCTCGCCGCGACGCCGACGCAAAATGCACAAAAATTCCGGGCGAAAAAGTTTTATGTAAATTCATGTTACGCGACAGATATGCAATTGCACCGATTGATATGCAAAAAACGGTCGAAAACCGACGAATGCGCGGCTTTCGACCGATTTTCCTGTGCAAAACCCTGTGCATTGTGTGTATAACCTGTGAGGAAAACGCCGAAAAGATGTTTACTGTAAACAAAGCCCTGCGCCGAAAAAAGCCGCCCCGAACAAGTCGGGACGGCGGGAAAATCTTATTCTTCGTCGGCAAGTGCGCAAAGCGCGCGAAGCTCCTCGCCGGAGGGGTCGATGGCGGTGCGGGCGACCTGCAAAAGCGCCTGAAGCTCGGTGATGTTGCCGTCGATCACGCCGGCCAGCGCGTCGATTTCCTGCGCGGAGCGCTGCAATTTTTCCTCCGTGCGGGAAAGTACCTCGCGCATCTGCCCTGCGGTGCGCCCCGCGCGCTCGCGCGCGCTGCGCTCGGCCTGCTCGGCGCGGCGATAGGCGGCAAGCTCCTGCTGCGTCATATCGGGCTGCGCCTGCGGCGCGGGCGCGGCTTTCAGGGCGGCATTTTCCTGCGTGAGCGCATCGATGCGCGCTTTCAGGCGCTCGTTTTCCTCGCGCAGCAGCCGAAGCTGCCGCTCGTGCTCTGCGGTGAGCGAGCGGATAAACTGCACCACATCGCCCCGATGAAAGCCCTTGACCGCCGTGCGGAATTTTTCGACCGGAATCGCCATAAGCCAGACCTCGACTTCCTTGAAAACGCCGCTTTGCGGCACAATTTTTCTCATTATAGCACGCGTCGCCCGAAAAAACAAGTCCGATTTGCGCGAAAAACCGCCGCACTCCGAAAAGGGGAGTGCGGCGGGGAGAATCACTCGATGATGCGCCTTGCGGTCAGATAGTTGCGGTTGAAGTACGATTCGGAGAGATTGGAGATGATAACGCCCAGTCGGGAGGTCGCGGCGTGGATGAAGTCGCCGTCACCGAGGTAGATACCGACATGGAACGCATATGAGCCGCTGCCGAAGAACACCAGATCGCCCGGCTGAAGCTCGCTGCGCTTGACATAGCGGCCGTTGGCAAGCTGGCCCGTCGCGCCGCGATTGATTTTGTAGCCGAACTGGCGGTAGACATAATACACCAAACCGGAGCAGTCGAAGCCGTAGCTCGGGTCCTGCGCGCCGAAGATGTAGCGATAGCCCAAAAAGCGTTGGGCAAAGCGGCAGATAAGTTCGCCGCGCGTTTCCTTCTGCACCTGCTCGGCAAGAAGCGTGATGAGCTGATGCGAGGGGAAAGAGTGCGCGGAGGTGTTTTTCACAAGCTCTTCCAGACGAAGCGTCTTGTCGAAGAGGACGCGGTATTCTTTCCCGGGCAGCGCCTCATCGACGGTGTTTGAATGGGAGAGGTAGGCATCGGAGAAGAGATCGAGCGAGCCGCTTGTGACGATGGGCAAGAGATTGCTCAAAACCTGCGTCGGAAGCTCGGGGCCGCCGCTGAGGCCGACGGATTCGTTTGCGGAGCCCGGAAGAAGAAGCGAAGCGAAAATGCAAACAAGAAGCAAAAGGGCGCAAAGCACCCTCAATTGCCGTTTCATAGAGACAGGAACCTCCCGTAGGGTAAAATTATTTTGCGCTGAGCGCGCGCTCGAGCCATACGCAGCCGACATCCAAGGCAGCATAGAGCCCGTCTTTTTCGGATTTTTTCACAACTCTGTCGCGCAGCTTGAGGCTTGCGTCGGTGCGCTGGAGCTGAACGGAAACCCTTGTGGCCAGAGCGAGGTCATCGAGCTGCTTCGTCTCGAGGATCTGGAGCATGACGATGTATTCGTCGGCCATGGAACCGTAGTAGAGCAGATTGTCCTTACGCAGAAGGGGACGCCCCTTGTAGGTCAGGACGGATTGTGTATCAGCCATAGTGTCCTCCATTTTCGTAATCGAATTGTAACATATTGCAATCGATTTGTCAATAGTGCGATTCTTCGGGTCGGATGTCGGGCAGGTGCCTGTCGGGAAAGGGGGAGCGCGCGCTCCCCCTTTCCGATGTTAATCGAACAGATAGTGCCGCACAAGCTCCTGAAGAAGCTCGTCGCGGTCGAGCTTGCAGATTTGACTGCGTGCGCCGTTGTGGTTGGTGATGTAGGTGGGGTCCTCCGAAAGCAGATAGCCGACGATCTGGTTGATCGGATTATACCCTTTTTCCGTCAGAGATTGGTAAACCTGCGCGAGAATCTGCCGCATTTCCAGCCGATGCTCGTCCGGAACGGAAAATTTGATGGTGTTGTGCTCCAATTCGTCCGCCTCCTTTTTATTTCTCTACGCATACTATAACCGAATTCTGCGGCAAAGTAAAGAGAAAAGCGCACAAATTCAAAATAAGTTTACCGAAGTTCCGCGCCGAGCGCCTTGAGCGCTTCGAGAATCGCGGCGATCGCGCCGTCGGAGTCTGCGTCGGTGAGGGTGCGCTCGTCCGAGCGGAGCGTCAGGCGGAAGGCAAGGCTCTTTTTGCCTTCGGCAATGCCCTTGCCACGATAAATGTCGAACAGGCGCACCGAGCGCAGAAGCGTGCCGCCGGCTTGGCAGATAACTTCTTCAAGCTCCGCGACGGTGCGCGCTTCGTCGCAGACGAGCGCAAGGTCGCGCGTAACGGCGGGGTATTTCGGCAGCGGGCGGTAGGTCTTTTCGGGAAGCTCGAGCGCGCAAAGCGCGGTGAAGTCCAGCTCGGCGGCGTAGATTTCCGCGTCGATGCCGTAATTTTTCGCCACAAGCGGGTGAATCTGGCCGAAGCAGCCGATGTCTTTGCCCGCAACGAAGAGGCGCGCGCAGCGCCCGGGATGGAACGCGGGGTTGGCCTTTTCGGCGGCGTACTGCCCGGCGGGGAGGTTCAGGCTGCGCAGAAGCGCATCGATTTCGCCCTTGAGGGAGTAGAAGTCCTCGCCTTCGCCGTAGGTGCCGAGCACAAGGTGCTTCGGCTCGTCGGGAAGCGGACTGCCCTCGCGCGGCAGATAGACCTTGGCAAGCTCATAGAGCTTCACGGCGTCGTTGTGGTAATTATAGTTTCTTGCAAGGATGGAGAGCATCGACGGCAGGGCGACGGTGCGCATCACCGATGCGTCCTCGCCGAGCGGATTCTGGATGCGCATGGCGTTGCGCAGGGGGCTGTCCTGCGGCAGACGCAGAAGGTCGAAAATCGCGGGGGAGACGAAAGAGTAGGTCAGAATTTCGCTGTAACCGAGGCTGCGGCACACAACACCCGCGCGGTTTTCAAAGACCATATGACCCGTGTAGCCGCCCTCGGCGGTCGCGGCGCGCAGCGCGGTGGTGGGGATTTCATTGTAGCCGTACAGGCGGGCAACTTCTTCGGCAATGTCCGCGCAGCGCACGAGGTCGGGCCGCCACGAGGGAACGAGGATTTGCCCGTTTTCTACGGGAACTTCCAGCCTGCGCAGATATTCGATCATTTCCGCTTCGGAAATGTCCGTGCCGAGCAGGCGGTTGATGCGCGCAGGCTCCAGAGGCAGGGTGTGCGGCTCGGGGATATAGTTGAGCACGTCAATCACGCCGTCGAGCACTTCGCCCGCACCGAGCAGCTCCACAAGCTCGCAGGCGCGGTTGACGGCGGGCAGAGTGAGCATGGGGTCGATGTTCTTTTCAAATTTGCCGGAGGCTTCCGTGCGCATACCGAGCGCCAGCGCGGTCTGGCGGATGGAAGTGCCGTTAAAATTGGCAGATTCAAAGACGACATCGACGGTGTCCGAGACGATTTCGCTGTTTTCGCCGCCCATGATTCCGGCAAGGCCGATGGGCTTTTCGCCGTCGGCGATGACGAGCATCCCGGGATTGAGCTTGCGCAGGTTACCGTCGAGCGTGGTCAAGGTTTCGCCCTCGACGCTTTCGCGCACGACGATTTTCTTCGAGCCGATGTAGCGGTAGTCAAAGGCGTGCAGGGGCTGGCCGTACTCAAGCATCACATAGTTCGTGATGTCTACGATGTTGTTAATGGGGCGCACGCCGTTGGCGCGAAGCCTTTGGCGCAGCCACTTCGGAGAGGGCGCGATCTTTACCTTGCGCACCATGCGCGCGGTGTAGCGGTTGCAAAGGTGCTCCGCGGGGACTTCCACATCCAAAAGTTCCGCAAGATCGCCCTCGCCGCCGCCGCGAACGACGGGCTCATGATGGCGCATCGGGCGGTCAAAGGCCGCCGCCGCTTCGCGCGCCAGACCTAAAATCGAGTAGCAGTCGGGGCGGTTGTTCGTGATTTCAAAGTCCACGACGGTGTCGTCGTTGCCGATGA
>CAZGOO010000050.1:0-2150 GCA_964527505.1 uncultured Oscillospiraceae bacterium
TCCGTCACGGTAAAGGTGAACGAATCCTCGCCGACTTTGTTGCGCGCGGGCGTGTAGACATAGCATCCGTCGGCGCGCAATTCGACCGTGCCGCGCTTCGGCTGCTCGACGATTTCAAAGCGCAGCGCGCCGTTTTCGGGGTCAATGCCGCTCAGGCGGCCGTCATTTGCAATATTTTTGTAAGTTTCGAGCGTGGACGGCTGCGCCGTCGGCGGCGCGTTTTTCCCCGAGCCGATGTGCAGCGTGAAGCAGGAAACCGCGCCCGTCTGCGCACCGTAGATCGGTTGGTAGCGCACGCACGCGTCGCATTCGGTTTGGCATTTCGGCACGAAGCGCACGCTTTCAAGCAGCGCGGCGTCTAAAATATCGCCTGCGCACAAGGTGCGCGCGCCGTAGCGCAGCACGCCGATGCGCTCGGGCGGCACCTCGGTCAAAACGATGCCGCTCAGGTTTTCCGTGCCGAAGTCCCCGGTGGCAAAGCAGTAGGCACTGTCAAAGCGTGTCTGCCCCTCGGATTCGACCGACGCGGCGGGCAGATCGCCGCCGTCCGAGGCCAACACGCTTGCCAAGGGCGCGGCAAGGCAAACGGCCAAAAGCGCCGCCGCGAAAATGCGGAATTTTGCTTTCAAGAATACTCCCTCCTGTTGCAGATTCTGCCCATAGGATTCGCCAAAGCTGCCAAAGTATGCAAAAAACAGCTCCGCAGGGAGCTGTTTTTCTCATTATTTCAGTGCAAAACCCGCGCACGCATCGCTGAGCTTCTGCGTAAAGCCCGCGTCGAGCAGCCGCCGAAGCTGCGCCAAAGCGGAGACGACCGTCTCCTCGCCCGCTGCGCCGTGCAGCTTGAGCACGGGCTTGGCCGTGCCGAGGAAAACCGCCGCGCCGCGCGAATTAAAGTCGAAATAGCGGTGAAGATCGTTTGCATCTTCCTGCGCCTCGGGGTGCTTGCGGGCAAGCAGCGCCGCCGCCAATTTTCCCGTCGCTTCGATGTTTTTGAGCAATAGATTTCCCTCGAAGCCGTCGCAGACGACCACATCCGCCACATCCGCGCAGACGTCGCCGCCCTCGATATTTCCGATGAAGTTCAGCGGAAGCTCGCTTAGTCGCGCATACGCCTCGCGCGTCACGTCCGTCCCCTTTGTCGGCTCGCGCCCGACGGAAAGCAGCCCTACGCGCGGCGCCGAAAGCCCCTGCATACAGCGCATGAACGCATCGCCCATCACCGCAAAGCGCACGAGGTCTTTCGCGCGGCAGCCGAGCGTCGCGCCGCAGTCCACGATGCACACATACTTCTCCTCCGCCAGCGTCAAAGCCGACGAGAGCGCCGGCTGCTTGAGCCCCGGCTGCAAGCCGAGCTGAAAAATGGAACCCACGAGCAGCGCGCCCGTGTTGCCCGCGCACAAAAGTCCCGCGCAGTCGGGGTCGTTTTTGAGCCTTTGCAGGGCAAGCATCATTGAGGTGTCCTCTTTGCCGCGCAGAATGTCGGTAGGCTTGTCGTGATTCGTGATGTAGTTTTCCGTGTGCAGGCATTCCCACTGCGCGCTGTCGCAGTCTTTAAGCTCCTCGCGCACGACTTTTTCGTCGCCGACGAGCACAAGGCGCAGTGTTTCGTCCTTTTTGAGCGCTGCGGCGGCGCCGCGTGCAAGCGTGCGCGCGCCCGCGTCCGAGCCGTAGAGGTCTAAGAGGATTTTTTCCATGGCCGCTCCTTACTCGATGCAGAAAATGTAGTCGTAAATCGGCTGTCCGCCGTCCACCGCGGCAATTTCCAAAAGCGGATAGCGGCGCGAGAGCGCCGAAGTGAGCGCCTCAACCTCTTCCGGCGGCACATTTGCGCCGAAAAAGACCGTCAAAACCTGCTTTTCGTCCATTTCCTCCAGCGCGGCAAAAAGCGCCAGCGCCGCGCTCGGGCGCGCATCGGAAGCTGCAAGCAGCCGCTCGCCGTCAAGCGCGATGTACTGCCCCTTTTTGGCCGAAACGCCGTTTAGCACGCAGTCGCGCGTGGCGGTGGTGATGTAACCCGTGGTCACGCCGCCAAGGCACTGCGTGAGCGATTCTAGAAAATCTTCAATCGTCTGCGCGCCCGGGTCCATCATCGTCAGCGCGGAGTAGCCCTCGGCGAGCGTTTTCGTCGGCACGACGCGCACGTCCGC
>CAZGOO010000050.1:2250-6164 GCA_964527505.1 uncultured Oscillospiraceae bacterium
CTGTGCTGCACGGACATATTTTCGATTTTAATCGTCATAAATTCGCCGAAGGCGTGCGCGTAGGCCAAAACGCGCTCCGGCTCGAAGGTATGCACATGGATTTTGACCAGATCGCCGTCCTGCACGGCGACGATGGAATTTCCGACGGATTCCAGAAATTCCACCAGCGCATTTTTGTCGAATGCGGCGCTCTTTTCGGGCGCAAGCTGCAAGATAAACTCCGTGCAGTAGCCGAATTCCCCGTCCTGCGAGGCGGCGGCAGGTGCTGCGGTCGAAAGTTCTTCGGCAATCTCCGCCGCTTCGCCGCGCAGCACGGCCTGCATCCCCTCGAAAATGTACACAAGCCCTGCGCCGCCGCTGTCGATGACCCCCGCCTCTTTCAAAACGGGAAGCTGCTCGGGCGTGTTTGCAAGCGCGCGGCGCATCTGCCCGAGCAGAAGCTCGAAGCAGTCCTCAAACGCCGTCGGCGCGGTGGAAAGCGCGTCGCTTCCCTCGCGCATGACGGTGAGCATCGTGCCCTCGGTGGGGCGGATGACCGCCTGATAGGCGCAGCGCGTCGCGCTTTGCAGAGCGAGGGAAAAATCCGTCGCGCAGAGCGTGGTTTTTCCCTGCGCGCCCTCGGCCAGTCCCCGCAAAAACTGCGAGAGAATCACGCCCGAGTTTCCGCGCGCGCAGAGCAGCGCCCCGCGCGCCGCAGCGCGAAGCATATCGCCCGCGTCCGTCTGCGGCTCGGCGGAAACCGCACCGCGCAGGGTCATGGACATATTCGTTCCGGTATCGCCGTCGGGGACGGGAAAAACATTCAGCCGGTCCACCGTCTCGGCGTTGGCGTGCAGCCGCGCATAGCCGCCGCAAAGCAGCTCATGCAGGCGCAGGCCGTCGATTTGTTCGGTCATTGCTTATTCGTTTCCTTCCACGGTAACTTCCGGCCCGACGAAGAACGCAATCACCGTCCCCGGGCCGACGGAGGCGCCCACGATGGGCGCGATGTAGCTGATGCAGACCTCTTTGAACTGCGCCAAGGCCAGAATTTCGTCGCGAAGCTGCTCGGCGGCGGCGAGGTCATCGGCGTGGGAGATATAGAGCGTCTGCTCCTGCGGGTCGATGGCCTCTTCGGCCACAAGGCGGGCAATTTCTTTGCGCGCGGCAAGGGCGCCCTTGACCTTTTTGAAAGCGAAGTTCTGCCCGATGCGATCGGACAAAATGATAGGCTTCACGCCGAAAAGATTGCCGAAAAACGCGCTCGAAGCTTTCACGCGCCCGGCTCTTCGCAGATAGTCCAAAGACGCGACCGTGCCGTACTGGTTGACGGTCAGGCGCACTTCTTCAATGTACTTTGCGATTTCCTCTGCGGATTTTCCCTCGTCGCGCAGCTTTGCCGCGCGCAGAACCAGATCGCCCTGCCCGAGAGAGCTTATGAGCGAGTCCACGCAGTATATGTGCGCCTCGGGATATTTTCCCTCAAGCTCCGACGCGACCACGCGCGCCAGATTGACCGAGCCGGACAGTGCCGACGAACACGCAACATACACCACGTCCGTGCCCTGCGCCAGATATTCCTCAAAGCGCTTTTCCAGCACCTCGCGCGGCACCTGCGTGGTGCGCACGCGCTTGCCGCCGCGCATCAGGTCGTAAAACTCCTTCGGCGGCAGGCTCTCCCAGTCGAGACTGGCGGGATATTCCCGCTCGTCTACCACATAGTTCATGGGAACATAGTCGATCTTGTGCGCCTCGCGCAATTCACGCGGCAGGTCGCTTGTGGAGTCGGTCAAAACGGCGATACGGTTCATACTTGAGGGGCTCCTTTCGGATGTTTATTTTTTCTTCAGAGCTTCCGAAATCTCCCCCATCAGCTTACGCTCCTCGGCCAGTTCTTCGGAGACGGGCGTGCCGCGGTAGAACACCGCGCACATTCCCGGGCCGATGGACGCGCCGCAGGCGGTGCCGATGGGAAGGATTTTCAGCTCTTTTGGTGCAAATTCTTTCCGCACAAGCGCGGCAAGCTGCTCGGCGGCTTCCGCGCGGACGGACTGACCGATGAGAATCGTCTGCTTCTCGGGCGCGACGATGGTGCGCGCCATATAGCGCAGCGTGGCGTCAAAGGCCGTGCGGCGACCCTTGAATTTCGCCAGAACCTCGCTCATGCCCGCGCGGCTGATTTCGGCCACGGGCGTCACGCCCGCAAGCGAGCCGAAGAGCGCCTTGAAGCTGCCGATGCGCCCGACTTTGGCAAGGAAGAACAGGTCATCCATCGTGCCGGACTGGCGCAGGGTGAAGCGGGCTTCTTCGAGATTTGCGGCGTTTTCCTCGAGGCTCATGCCCTCGGCGCGGTTTTGCGAGGCAAGCATCACAAGAAGCGCCTCCGCGCCGCAGTAGCGCAGACTGTCCACGCAGCGAAGCTTCCGCTCGGGGTAGCGCGCGCAAAGCGCCTGCCCGACCTCCTGACAGATGCGGAACGTGCCGGAAATGCCGGAGGACATCGTGACGCACAGAACGTCTTTTCCCGCTTTCAGATAGCGCTCGAAGAGCTCCTCCACTTCGCCGTAGACGGGCGTGGCGGTCTTGAAAAGCGCCTTGCGGCCTTTCATCGCGCCGTAGAAACTCTCGGGCGTGAAGCCGTGCTTCCAGTCGGTATCGGAGCGCAGCTCGCGCCCGTCCGGGCAATACAAAACGCCGCGCACATAGTCGCCGATGCCGTATTGTTCCCGAAGTTCGGCGGGCATATCGCTGGAGCTGTCGGTCAAAATTACATAATCGTTCATCAAAATAATCCCCGTTTCTTGAAAGGTCGTGTCAAAAAAGCGACACTGCTGTCACATTATAGCAATACAGGCGCGGAAAAGCAAGCCGCAAATACAGGAAAATCGGGGAAATGTGAACTTTTTTTGTATTATAGCGGATTCTTCGACTTTTTTCAAGCGGGTAAGAAAAAAAGGGGTGCAAAATTTGCACACTTCTGCTATAATTGTATGGTTTATTGAAAAGGAGTGTCCGTTTATGTCGCATCTTGTTCTCTGCCTCGCGCTCGGCGCGGGGGTGATTCTGCTCGGCGGTGTGGTTT
The DNA here is from genome assembly GCA_964527505.1 of uncultured Oscillospiraceae bacterium. GTDB lineage: Bacteria > Bacillota > Clostridia > Oscillospirales > Oscillospiraceae > JAZOXB01. The sequence continues at coordinate 5,312 of CAZGOO010000050.1, forward strand.
TCATGCTCATGCGCACCGTGCCGATTGCAAGAAAAGTTTATGAAATGCAGCTTGTGCGCACATCGCCCGAAAAATGGGGACGCGTGTGCTCCGCGCCGGAAAACGAGGAGCAGCTTGCCATGTGGAACGAAGGTCTGCGCTGGGCTTCGGCCCACAAAAGCGCCATGCGCGAAGTAAGCATCGAAAACGAAGGCTTGCGGCTCTTCGGCGAGCTTTACGACTTCGGCGGCGAGCGCTGCGTAATCATCCTGCCCGGCCGCTGCGAAAGCCTGTGCTATTCCTATTATTTTGCCAAACCCTATGCCGATCTGGGCATCAGCGTTCTGGTCATCGACACCCGCTGCCACGGCCATAGTGACGGAACTTACAGCACCATCGGCGTGGCCGAAAGCCGCGACCTTTTATCGTGGATGCGCTTTTTGACGGAAGAATGCGGCAAAACCGCGCTGTTTTTGCACGCGATCTGCATCGGCTCGAACGCCGCCGTGCTGGCCATGGCGCGCAAAGACTGCCCGAAGCAGTTGCGCGGCTTCGTCTGCGAGGGCTGCTACACCACCTTCCGCGAGACGTTCCGCACGCACATGATTGCAGACCATCGGCCGCTTTTCCCCGTGCTCGACCTTGTGATGCTGGAAATTTACCGCCACACGGGCACAAACGTCCTGCGCGACTCTCCCCTGCGCAACATCGGCAAAATCCGCACACCCGCTCTCTTCCTCTTCGGCGAAAAGGACATCTTCTCCCGCCCCGAAAAAAGCCGCAAGCTCTTTGCCGCCTGCGGCGCCGAGGACAAGAAGCTCGTCTGGTTCCCGCAGGGCGGCCACTCGCATCTGCGCATCAATAATACCGAAGC
>CAZGOO010000051.1:0-6116 GCA_964527505.1 uncultured Oscillospiraceae bacterium
CGGGCGATATCCACCTTCGCGTCGGGGTTATCCGCGCGCAGCTCGGCGGAAATGCGGTCGCGCTCCTCGTCGGAGAACGCCATGCGCACCTGCTTGCCGCGCTTGAGCTTGTAAAGCGGCGGCATGGCCGAGTAGACATAGCCCTTTTCGATGAGCGGGCGCATATAGCGGAAGAAGAAGGTGAGCATTAAGGTTCGGATGTGGCTGCCGTCCACGTCCGCATCGGCCATGATGACGATTTTGTGGTAGCGCAGCTTGTCGGGGTTAAATTCCTCGCCGATGCCCGCGCCGAGCGCGGTGATAACGGGCTGCAACTTGTCGTTGCCGATAACTTTATCCTCGCGCACCTTTTCCACATTGAGCATCTTGCCCCACAGGGGCAAAATTGCCTGAAAGCGCGAGTCTCTGCCCTGCGTGGCCGAGCCGCCTGCGGAGTCACCCTCGACGATGTAAAGCTCGGTGAGCGCGGGGTCTGTCTCGTTGCAGTCGCGCAGCTTATCGGGCATCGCCGCGCCGCCGAGGGCGGTTTTGCGGCGGATGGATTCGCGCGCCTTGCGCGCCGCCTCGCGCGCGCGGTTGGCGGTCATCGCCTTTTCCAGAACGGTGCGCGCAAGCTGCGGATGCTCCTCAAAATAGGTCGAAAGCTGCTCATTGACGACGGAATCGACCATCGTGCGGATATAGGCGTTGCCGAGCTTGGCCTTGGTCTGGCCCTCAAACTGCGCGTTGGTCAGCTTGACGGAGATAACGGCGGTGAGGCCCTCGCGGCAGTCCTCGCCGGAAACCTTGTCGTCGTCGGACTTAATCACGCCGATTTTCTGCCCGTAGGCGTTCATCACGCGCGTGAGCGCCGTTTTGAAGCCCGTCTCGTGCATACCGCCTTCGGGCGTGTGGATGTTGTTGGCAAAGGAAATGAGCGTTTCGTTGTAGGAATCGGTATATTGCAGGGCGATTTCCGCCTGCGCGTCGCCTTTGGCACCGGCCATGTAGACCACTTCCTGATGAAGCTCCGTCTTGTGGCGGTTGTGCCAGCGGACGAACTCGCGAATGCCGCCCTCAAAGCACATGGCGTCTTCCAGCGGCTCTTCGCCGCGCAGGTCGCGGATGGTGATGTGCAGCCCGGCGTTCAAAAACGCCTGCTCGCGCATTCTCGTGTGCAGGGTTTCGTAGTCATAGACGGTGGTGTCGAACATCGTCGCATCGGGCTTGAAGCGCACGACGGTGCCGTGCTTTTCGGTTTGCCCGATAATTTCCATGTGCTGCGTGATTTCGCCGCGCGAGAACTTCATCTGATGGATTTTTCCGTCCTTGTGAACTTCCACTTCGAGCCACTCGGACAGGGCATTGACCACCGACGCGCCCACGCCGTGCAGACCGCCCGCGACCTTGTAGCCGCCGCCGCCGAATTTGCCGCCCGCGTGCAGCACCGTGAAAACCACTTCCAGCGCGGGCTTTTTCGTCTGCGACTGGATATCCACGGGGATGCCGCGGCCGTCGTCCTCGACGCAGATGATATCGCCCGGCTCGATGGTCACGGTGATGTGCTTGCAGTAGCCGGCGAGCGCTTCGTCGATGGAGTTATCGACGATTTCGTAGACCAGATGATGCAGTCCGCTTGCCGAGGTCGAGCCGATATACATACCCGGGCGCAGACGCACCGCTTCCAAGCCCTCAAGGACTTGAATCTGCGACGCGTCATACTCGCGCTCGACCGCGGTATTCATCAATTCTTCGGACATAAACTGTCCTCCTTTTCAGAGATGGCTGCGCTTTTCCAGCGCAGCGGCGCTGAATTGCGTCAGATAGGCGCGGGTCATTCCGAACTCCTGCGTTAAAACGAAGCTCTTCGGAAGCGCGCCGGAAACGTCCACCACCTGCCCGAGCCGTTCGGCCTCGGCCAGAAACGCGCGGGTGTGGCGGGAAGATGAGGTATTGTCGAGGTCGAAAATGCCGATTACGGCGCTTCTGCGCACCGCCATATCGCCGCCGAGGGAAAGATACATCGCAATTTCTCCCTGATTCTTACAAAATTTTGCCGCTTTCGATGCGGTAAGTCGTGCCGAGCTGCGTGAGGCGGTCGGTTTCGCAGCAGGTGATGAAAATCTGCCCGCCGCCGAGGCGGTTGAGCACGAAATCCTGCCGCGCCGCGTCAAGCTCGCTTAAAACATCGTCCAAAAGCAGAATCGGCTCTTCGCCGCAGTCGCGGCAGACCAGCGCCCGCTCGGCAAGTTTCAGGCTGATGGAAGCCGTGCGCGTCTGCCCCTGCGAGGCAAACTGCGCCACGGGCAAATCGTTGATTTCCGCGATAAAATCGTCGCGGTGTGGCCCCGAGAGGCACTGCCCCGCGTCCCACTCCGCGCTTTCGTGCGCGGCCATGTGCTCGGAAAGTTCTCCGCGCAGGGTGTCCAAGGGCGCAAAGGGGTCGGTGACGCTTGAAACCGTGCGGTATTGCAGCGTGAGACGCTCCTTTTCGCCGGAAAATTCGCGGTGAAATTCGCAGGAAAGCTCCCCGAGCGACTGCAAAAAGCGCGCGCGGTAGGAGATGAGCAGCGCGCCGAGCTGCACAAGGCGCAGATTGTAGTCGGGCAGAAGCACCCGCAAATCCCCGCGCCGCTCGCGCAGAATCGCGCTTTTTTCTTCCAGAACGCGGCCGTATTCCGAAAGCGCTGCGGCGTAGTTCGGCCGAAGCTGGCAGATGACATCATCTAAAAGCCGCCGGCGGCTCGCCGCGCCGTGGCGCAACACCTGCAAGTCCTCGGGGCAGAAGAGAACGCATTTGAGCGTGCCCGTAAACTGCGCGGCGGTTTTCTGCTTCACGCCGTTGCGGAAAAGCTGTCGCGGCCTGCGGCCGGAAAAGAGCACCGCGCGCAAATTCTGCTCCCGCTCCTCGGCGAAAATCTCCGCCTGCAATTCGGCAAACTCCGCGCCGAAGCGCAGAAGCTCCGCTTCGCGGCGCGTGCGGAACGATTTTCCCGCGCAGAGGTAGTAGACGGCTTCCAAAAGATTCGTTTTGCCGTTGGCGTTGTCGCCGACGAGGAGGTTGACCCCCGCGTCGAAGCGCGCTTCGGCTTCTTCGTAGTTGCGAAAGCCGCGCAGGGACAGAGCGTCAATCCGCATGTTTCACTTCGTAGGTCTTTCCGTCGAGCGCGACCGCATCTCCCGCGACGAGCTTCTTGCCGCGCATGGTACAAACTTCGCCGTTGACCTTGACCTCGCCGCCCTGAATGCGCAGCTTGGCCTCGCCGCCGGAGGCGGCGGCATTGGCGAGCTTGAGAAAGCTCTCCAACTTGATAAAATCCGTGGTGATCGTCACCGCAAGCGGTCTTGCGGCGATGCGGCGGACGGTTACTTTCATGTTCCGTCCCCCTTTTATCTCAGACGCACGGGCAGAACCATATAGGCAAAGTCCGCCGTGTCGTCCACGGGCGTAAAGACCAGAGGGCTCACGCCGTTTTGCATCTCGAGCGCGACTTCCTGCGTGGGCACGGCGCGAAGCGCATCCAAAAGATAGCGCGCGTTGAAGCCGATTTCCAGCTCCTCGCCGTTACCCGCAAGGGCGCAAACGTCGTGCGCCGCGCCGACGGTATTCTGCGTGCTCAAATCCACTTCGTCCTTGCCGAAAACGCAGCGCACGCAGCTTTTCGCCTTTTCCGAAATGATGAGGCTCACGCGCTCGATGGACGCGGTCAGCGCCGCGACATTCGCCGTTAAGAGCACCTTGTGCTCCTTCGGAATCACGCGCCGCCAGTCGATGAATTCGCCGTCGAGCAGGCGGCAAACGAGGCTCGCCTCGCCGATGCGGAAAATGATGTGGCGGTCGCCCACGGTGAAGCGGACGCTTTCGTCCGTATCCTGCAAAATTTTCTCCACTTCGCGCAGGCTCGCCGCCGGCACGACGAAGCGGCGATGCTCGCCGAGAGGCTCTTCGGAGTCCCAGCTCCGTCTGGCCAAACGGATGGTATCGACCGCGACGAGGTCGAAGCGGTTGCCGTCAATCTCAAAGAGGCAGCCGGTGTGAATCGGCCGCGCCTGATTCTCGGAAACGGAGAAAATCGTCCCGCCGATCATTTCGCGCAGGACGCTCTGCGGCATGGTCACGCCCAGTTCCGTGCGCACGTTCGGAAGCTCGGGGTAGTCGTCGGAGTCCATCGCGGTAATGCGGAAGGACGAAACGCCGCCGCGCACCGAAACCTGCATTTTTTCGTCTACGGTGACGGTGATCTCTTCGTCGGGCATTTTTCGGATGATGTCGGAAAAGAGCCGCGCCGGCATGACGCACTCGCCCGCATCAAGAACGTCCGCGCCGACGGTGACGGTGATGCCCGTCTCTAAATTGTAGCCCGTCAGCTCCAGACCGTCTTCCGACGCGCGCAGCAAAATGCCCTCCAAGCACGCGATGGTGCTGCGCTGCGCGACGGTACGGCCCGCGACGGAGAGGGCCGAAACCAGCAATGCTTTTTCACAGGTGAATTTCATGAAAACCGACCTTTCGTTCTCTTTCTAAACAGAAAGAAAGAATATAAAATAGTAGTGTCAGTAGTAACAACTTATGTGCATAACTTTCCCGAATCCTTTGCGGCGCAAGGGTTTTCGGGTTTTGAAAAATGTGCATGGATTTTGCGGTTATCCACAGGCATTTTTTCGCGCGCGTGCAGAAAAAGTTTTGCACAGAAAATTCTCTGCACTTTGCACACGAAATGTGTATAAAAATCAGAGACGGGAATTGATGTTGGCGGTGATGTCGCGGATGTTGTCGGCAAGGCCGGAGTTGTTAAGAAGCTCGTCTTCCACGCAGCGGATGGCATAGAGCACCGTCGTGTGGTTTTTTCCGAACTCGGCGGCAATGTCCTTGAGCGAGAGATTCGTCAGCTTGCGGATGAGGTACATCGCGATTTGCCGCGCCTCGGCGGTGCCTTTGTTTTTCTTCGTGCCGCGCAGGATGCTCTGATCGACATTGTAGAATCGGCAGACCTCGGTGATGATGAGCTCCGGCGTGGGAAGATTCTGCGCCTTGCCCTTGTACATATCCTTGATGGCGCGCGAGACGTTGGAAATATCGAGCGGCATATGCTCCAAGTCGTGGTACGCCTTGATTTTGTTCACGGTGCCCTCCAACTGGCGGACATTGTTCGTGATGTTTTCAGCGATGTAGTCGCAGACGGAGTCGGGCAGCTCCAAACCGAGGGTAAGAGCCTTGTTTTTGGTGATGGCCCAGCGCGTTTCATAGTCCGGCGGCTGGATATCGACGATGAGGCCCCACTCGAAGCGGGTGCGCAGGCGGTCTTCCAGACGGAGCATATCGCCCGGCACGCGGTCGCTCGTCAGAACGATCTGGCGGCGGTTTTCGTAGAGCGTGTTAAAGGTATGGAAAAATTCGTCCTGCGTCTGCTCCTTGCCGGCGATAAACTGGATATCGTCGATGAGAAAGAGGTCGGCGTTGCGATATTTTTCGCGGAACTCGAAGTTTTTGCCGACGCGGATGGCCTCCAGAAATTCGTTGATGAACTGATCGCCCTTGATATAGACGATGTTGTAGTCCGGGTGAACCTGCTGGATGTGGTTTGCGATGGCGTAAAGCAGGTGCGTCTTGCCAAGACCCGACTGGCCGTAGATGAATAAGGGGTTATACGCCTGCGTGCGCTCCTCGGCCACCGCCACGGCGGCGGAAAACGCGTGCTGATTCGACGGGCCGACCACGAACGAATCGAACGTATACTGCGTATTGAAGCGCACGAAATCCGAGCGCTGCTTCCCGGGGGAATACGCGGCGTATTCGTCCTCGTCTAAAATCACAAGCTCCGGCTCGGACTGAAAGAGCTCGCGCATCGCGTCAACGATGAGCGCGGCGTAGCGGTTTTGAATCACTTCCTTGCGGAAGGTCGAGGGGGAGTAGACGATCATTTTCTTTTCGCTCAGCTCCACGAGCTCGGCATCGTCGAAGAACGATGCAACGGCCGCAGCGGGCGAATGCTGCTCCATATAGTTGAGCACGCGCGACCAGATAAATGCGTTGGAATACATAAGCAGCTCCTTTCAAAAATGCAGAACCTACCGGTTAAATTATAGCACAAACCCGCGCAAAAAGCAAGGTCTATACATTATTATAAAATATTTTG
>CAZGOO010000052.1:0-6080 GCA_964527505.1 uncultured Oscillospiraceae bacterium
AAGGAAAATTCCGTCCAGCCGTCCTTGCTGGTCACAAACACGTCGCCGCCGTGCGCCAGCACGATGGTTTTTACGATATAAAGTCCCAGACCCACGCCGTCGCGGTCGTCCGAACGGCTCTTATCGGTCTTGTGGAAGCGGTCGAACACCTGCGCAAGCTCCTCCGGCGCGATGCCCGCGCCGCTGTTGCCCACGGCGACAAAGGCAAATTCCCCGCGCTTTTCGGCGCGGACGGAGAGCGTGCCGTCCTGCGGGACAAACTTGACGGCGTTGTCGAGCAGGTTGTAGATGACCTGCGTGACGGAGTCGGCCAGCGCGGTGACGGGAAGCCCCAATTCCGGCAAATCAACCTGAACATGAAGATTTTTGCGCGTGATGCGCTGCTCGAAGCTCAAAAGCGCCGTGCCGACGGATTCGCACAGGTCAAAACGCAGCATCCGCTCCGGCTCGATGCCCTGCTCTTTCAGGCGGGACACATCGAGCATCGAGCGCACAAGGCGCGAAAGCCGCCGCGCTTCGGCCGCGACGCGCTCCATATACTCGCGCTGCTTTTCCGGGCCGACGGTGCCGTCTAACATCGCGTCGAGGTAGCCGGAAATGGTGGTCATGGGGGTTTTGAGCTCGTGGCTGACATTTGCGACAAATTCCTGCCGCACGGATTCCGAGCGGCGAATGGCGTCTGCCATATTGTTAAAGGCGACGGCAAGCTCTTCGATTTCCGCGTTTTTGTAGCCCGTCGGCACGCGCACATCCAGATCGCCCCGGGCGATGCGCCGCGCGGCGGCGGCCATCGTGGCGATGGGCTTCGTTTCGCGGCGGGTGAGCGACGGAAGCGCAAGGAGCAAAATCGCAAGACCGATGAGCGCGATGAGCGCAAACAGGCGCATCACGTCGTCCGTGCGCTCGATCTGCGCCTCGCGCGAGACGGACACAAGCACCACCGCGTAGGGCTCGGAATTGCGCGTGATCGGATGGCACACGCCCAGCCGCCCCGCGCCGTAAAGCTCGCTCAAGGCGGAGGAAAGCCCCGTCGCGTCTCCGCCGAACACGGCGTCGATGAGGGAGGCGTCGAGCTGCGCGGAGAGGTGCTCGCAGTGCTGAATGTCCTCCGAGCACAGGCGCACGCGCCCCTGCGCGTCGCAAAGCAGAATATCCGTCTGCGACGCGCCCGCTGCAAGCGCAAGGTCGGTGCGCAGCGTCCAGATATCGCGCGATTCTTCGGCAAAGGCTTCAATCAGCTCCGCAACGGACTGCGCCGTGGCCTGCAACGACTGCCGCTGCCTGCGCAGAAGCTGCCGATCGAGCGCCACGCGAAAGGCCGTGCCGATGAGCAGCGCGACGATGAGAAACAGGCACGCAATCAGCAAAAGCTGGCGGCGAAAGGTATTCATTTTTCGTTGACCTCGAACTTATAGCCGACCGACCAGACGGTTTTCAGCGCCCACTGCTCGGAAATGCCCTCGAGCTTTTCGCGCAGGCGCTTGATATGCACATCGACCGTGCGCGTGTCGCCGAAATAGTCAAAGCCCCACACTTCGTCGAGAAGCTGGTTGCGGGTGAACACGCGGTTCGGCGCGGAGGCCAGATGGTACAAAAGCTCCAGTTCCTTCGGCGGCGTGGGAATTTTTTTGCCGTCTACAATCAGCTCGAATGCCTCCATATCCACGACCAAGCGGTCGTAGACGACCTTGCGAAGCTGCTTGGCCGGGGCCACGCCGCTGCGGCGCAGCACCGCCTCGATGCGCGCGAGCACTTCTTTCATCTCGAAAGGCTTGGTGATGTAATCGTCCGCGCCCTGCTTCAGGCCGTTGACCTTGTCCTCCGTCTCGCTTTTGGCGGTGAGCATGATGATGGGGGTTTTGCTCTCGTTGCGCACGGTGCGGCAGACCGCCCAGCCGTCCATGCCGGGAAGCATCACATCAAGCAGTATCAGCGCCGGGTGCAGGCGGCGGAACATCTCCACGCCCTGCACGCCGTCGGGCGCGATGGCCGTCTCATAGCCCTCTTTTTCCAGATACAGGCGCAGCAGATCCGCGATATTATGGTCGTCCTCTACAATTAAAACCGTTCCCGCCATGGAGTCATACCTCATTTCTTATAAATTGTATGCTTTTATTATATCCCCGAAGCGTTGCTTTGGATGAACAATTTGTAAAAAGACATCAAAAAACCCGATTCGTCGTCAGCGAAGTATGAATTTTGCGCAAATTCCGCGTTTTCGGGCTTGCTATTTTTGAAGTTTTGTGTTACGATGAAAATGTATCGAAATATGCCCCGCCGCACAGGCGGCGCCGGGCAAGAAAAATATACACACAGGAGGATTTCCCACAATGAATGTTGCTGAGATTATGGAGCAGCGCAACACCTTCTCTTTTGAGGTGTTCCCCCCCAAGACCGACGTCGGCATGGACAAGCTCTGCGGCGAGGGCGGCGTTCTCGAGAAGCTCTATACCCTCAACCCCGACTACATTTCCTGCACCTACGGCGCAGGCGGCACCAACGTCGGCAAGAACCTTGACGTTCTGAAGAAGATCAAGGCCGATGGCAAGTGCACCCCCGTGACCCACTTCACCTGCATCGGTAACACCAAAGAGGACATCCACGAAAAGCTCCAGACCTATCTGGACAACGGCATCAACCACATCCTCGCCCTGCGCGGCGACCTCCCCTTCGGCTGGAAGGGCACGGGCGGCGACCTGCACTACGCCACCGAGCTCGTGAAGTTCATCCGCAAGGACTTCGGCGACAAGTTCACCATCGCCGTCGCCGGCTCCCCCGAGGGCCACATCGCCTGCCGCTCCCTTGAGGCCGACATCGCCTACCTCAAGCAGAAGCAGGACAACGGCGCCGACTACATCATCTCGCAGCTCTGCTGGGATATGGACGCCTTCCGCTACTGGCTCGACGCCATCCGCGCCGCCGGCATCTGGCTGCCCGTGGACGTGGGCATCATGCCCATCCTCGATCAGGCCGCTACGATCAACATGGCTCTGTCGCACAACGGCTGCGTGATGGATCGTGAGCTCTGCCGCCTCATCTCCAAGTACTGGATTTTCCCGAACCCGTTCGACAAAGAACCGTTCGACGCCGACGTCGAAGGCAAGAAGGCCGCGTTCAAGGAAGCCGGCATCGAATACACCATCAACCAGATCGACCAGTACCGCGCCTGCGGCATCAACGGCATCCACCTCTATGCGCTCAACAAGTACGACGACGTTGCCCGCATCGCCAAGGAAGCCGGCCTGCTCGACCTCGTGTAATTTTGCTTTTTTCACTGCGCGCGGAGCTTTTCCGCGCGCAGTAACCCGCGCAAAGGAGTATTTTTCCCATGACTCATACCATCGCAGTCGCCGGTAAGGGCGGCGTGGGCAAAACCACCGTCTGCGGAATGCTGATTGACTATCTTGTCCGCGGCGGCAAGGGCCCTCTGCTCGTGGTCGATGCCGACGCAAATTCCAATCTCAACGAAGTGCTCGGCGTCGAAGTCGAGACGACCCTCGGCGCCATCCGCGAGGAAATGGCGCAGGCCGAGCTGCACGGCACCATCCCCTCGGGCATGACCAAGGCGGATTATGCCGAGTTCCGCTTCAATGCGGCGCTGGCCGAAGAGGACGACTTCGATATGCTCGTAATGGGCCGCACGCAGGGCAAGGGCTGCTACTGCTATGTCAACGGCGTTCTGAAAACGCAGGTGGACAAGTACATCGGCGCTTACCGCTATGCCGTCATCGACAACGAAGCCGGCATGGAGCACATCGCCCGCGGCACCTTGCCGCACGTCGATACGCTTCTGCTCGTGTCCGACGCCTCGCGCCGCGGCGTGCAGGCGGTCGCGCGCATCGCCGAAATGGTCAATGAGCTTGCCCTGAAGCCCGCGAAAATGGGACTGATCGTCAATCGGGCACCCGGCGGCGTGCTCTCCGACGGCGTGCGCGAAGAGATCGAAGCGCACGGGCTGACGCTTTTGGGCGTTCTGCCGCAGGACGACGCGGTCTATGAGGCCGATTGCGACGGCCGCCCCAGTTCCAAACTCCCCGAATCGAGCCCGATGAAGCAGGCGCTTGCGCGCGTGCTGGGCGAATTGGGGATCTGACTTTGTTCCACACACACATTTCGCATAAGCAACACACACATTAGGGAGGAAACAACATGGCATTCACACCCAAGACGCAGGCGTTCTCCTCGTCCATCGAGAAGGTCACCATCGGTACCGGCGACAAGGCCGTTACCCTCGGCGGCATCAACGTTCTGCCCTTCTACGCCTTCGACGCGGCCATCGAAAACGCGCCGAAGATCGGCATCGAGATCACCGACGCGGGTCTTGAAGCCTATCCGCAGCCCGGCCTGAAGGAATTCTACGCCGGCTGCAACACCGTCGCCGAGATGGCAAAGCGCGCCGAGTCGATGCAGGGCGCAGATTTCATCTGCCTGCACCTCGAAGGCGCCGACCCCAACGGCGAAAACAAGTCCGTTGAAGAATGCGTCGAGCTTGCCAAGTCCGTGGCCGAGGTCATTTCCATGCCGCTGGTCATCATGGGCTGCAAGAACATCGACAAAGACGCCGAGCTCTTCAACAAGATCTCCGAAGCGCTTCAGGGCAAGAACATCCTCGTTCTGTCCGCCCGCGAAGAGAACTACAAGAGCGTCGGTGCTTCCGCCGTTCTGGCTTACGGCCAGAAAGTCGGCGCGGAATCCGCCGTTGACATCAACCTTGCCAAGCAGCTCAACGTGCTCATCGGCCAGCTCGGCGTGCCCGCTTCTTCCGTTGTGATGAACGCCGGCTCCGCCGCCGCAGGCTACGGCTTTGAGTACGTCGCCTCCACGCTCGACCGCATCCGCGCAGCCGCGCTTGCCCAGAGCGACAACCAGCTCCAGATGCCCATCATCACTCCCGTCTCCCCCGAAACATGGGGCGTGAAGGAAGCCATCATGTCCGAAGCGGATATGCCCGAGTGGGGCCCCGCCGAGGAGCGTGGCATCGAAATGGAGATCACCACCGCCGCCGCGTGCCTTGCCGGCGGCTCCGACGCCGTTATCATGCGCCATCCCGCCTCCGTTAAGGCGATTGCCGACATGATCAGCGCCTTGGTCTGAGCAAAGGAGGACATACACAATGGCATTAAAAGGTCTGGACATCTTCAAGCTGTCCCCGAAAAAGAACTGTAAGGAATGCGGCAGCCCCACCTGTATGGCATTCTGCATGAAGGTCGCGCAGGGCGCGGTCGAGCTGAGCAAGTGCCCCTACTTCTCCGCCGACGCCATCGCCACTCTCTCCGAAGCGACCGCACCTCCCATGAAGACCATCTCGGTCGGCACCGACGACATCAAGCTCGGCGGCGAGACCGTTCTGTTCCGTCACGAAAAAACCCTCGTCTCGCGCACCCGCTACGCCGTGCCGTTCTGCACCTGCATGGACGACGCCACGCTCGAGCAGAAGCTCGCCGATACCGTTAAGGTAGACTACGAGCGCATCGGCGAGCGCGAATACGTCGAGTTCCTCTTCGTCCACTGCGACAAGGACTCCGCCGACCGCTGGGAAGACCTCGTCAAGAAGGCCATGGCCACCGGCCGCACCCTCATCCTCGATGTGGAGTGCCCCGAGTGCGCGAAGAAGGCCCTTGCCATCTGCAAGGACGCCAAGCCCATCCTCAACGGCGCCAATGCGCAGAACTTTGAGGAAATGAGCGCCGTCGCGAAGGAAGCGGGCGTCGTTCTGGGCGTAAAGGGCGCGAGCCTTGAAGAGCTGCACGACACCGTCGCCAAGCTCGAAGCCGCCGGCAACAAGGACCTCGTGCTCGACGTGACCGCCGAGACCGTGAAAGACACCTTCGCCAACACCGTGCTCGTTCGCCGCACCGCCCTGCGCGACGGCGACCGCACCTTCGGCTATCCCTCCATCGTCAACCTCGCGAAGATCGCCAAGGGCGATATCCGCCTGCAAACCGCTCTGGCCGCGCTCTTCACCGTCAAGTACGGCTCGATCGTCGTCATGGAGCAGATGCGCTACTCCGAGGCTCTGCCGCTCTACGGCCTGCGCCAGAACATCTACACCGACCCGCAGAAGCCCATGAAGGTCGCCC
>CAZGOO010000053.1:0-6069 GCA_964527505.1 uncultured Oscillospiraceae bacterium
GCAGCTTGTCGATGCACTCGATGGCGGTGTTGGCGGCGGTGTCGAAGCCGATGCAGTAGTGCGTGCAGGCGATGTCGTTGTCGATGGTGGCGGGAATGCCCACGACGGGAACGCCGTGCTTGGAAAGCGCCAGCGCGCCTCGGAATGTGCCATCGCCGCCGATGGCGACGATGCCGTCAAGGCCGAGCAGCTTGCAGGTGTTGACCGCCTTGATCTGCCCCGCAACGTCCATAAATTCCTCGCTGCGGGCGGTGTAGAGAATCGTTCCGCCGCGGTTAATGATGTGCGCGACGCTTTTTTCGTCCAGACGGAGCACATCGCCGCCGATCAGGCCGTTCCAGCCGCGGCGAATGCCGACCACCTCAATACCGCGGTAGATCGCCGAGCGGACGACCGAGCGCACTGCCGCATTCATTCCGGGCGCGTCGCCGCCGCTGGTCAAAACGCCGATTCGGCGCATTCTGAATGGTTCCATATTTCTCACGCTCCCTTTTTTCTTCATTTTATCGTCCTTTTTTGAAATTGTAAATAGCCAAAACGGAGAATCTGTGCTATGATATACGCAAAGATTTCGGAAAGACGAACAACGGAGGACTGTAAAATGACATTTGATGCAAATCGGGTCACAGACGAAATCGTCTTGTGGATTCGCGACTGGTTCGAGCGCAACGGCAAGGGCTGCAACGCCGTCATCGGAATTTCCGGCGGCAAAGACAGCTCCGTCGCCGCCGCGTTGTGCGTCCGCGCGCTCGGAAAAGAGCGCGTTCTGGGCGTTTTGATGCCGAACGGCACGCAGAGCGACATCGATATGTCGCATCTTCTCGTGCGCCATCTGGGCATCGACTCGGTCACGGTGGACATCCACGACGGCTACGAGGGGCTGCTCGCGCAGGTGCGCGGCGCGCTCGGCGAGGTCAGCCGCGACACGCAGATCAACCTTGCCCCGCGCATTCGCATGGCCACGCTCTATGCCGTCGCGCAGAGCCGCAACGGCCGCGTGGTCAACACCTGCAACCTCTCGGAGGACTGGGTGGGCTATTCCACGCGCTACGGCGACAGCGTCGGCGACTTCAGCCCCCTTTCGATGCTCTGCGTGCGCGAGGTCAAGGCCATCGGTCGCGCGCTCGGTCTGCCGGAGGTGCTGATTGAAAAAGTGCCCATCGACGGCCTGTGCGGCCAGACGGACGAAGAAAAGCTCGGCTTCACCTACGCCGCGCTCGACCGCTACATCCGCGAGGGCGAAATCGACGACGAAGTCGCCAAGGCGAAAATCGACCGCCTGTACGCGCTCAACCGCTTCAAGGTGCGCTATATGGATGTTTTCCCCTATCAGCCGAAAGAAAACTGAGCAGGGAAGTGCAAAAACGGCGTGACGAAAGTCACGCCGTTTCGTTTTCACAGAGGCAAATCTTTTTTGGTAAAGCGAATCGAGCCGAGGATGTATCCGCAGAGGCCGGCCACGCCGAGGATGACGAATTTCCACACAAAGGCATTGCCCCCGTCGAGAATCGAAATGACATCGAAAAGGGAAATGACCGTCGCGTAGTTGAAGTAGTTGAGCGATTCCAGACGGACAACGGACGGAATCACGGAGCTTCCGAAAAGGCCCAGCATCGCCGCGACGAGCGCGAAGATGGAAAGTCCGCCGCCGATGGCCATCGAGCGCTTGCTGCGGTCAAACACGCAGGAGGTGAAGAAGCACAGCCCGGAGAGCGCCAGCAGCACCAAAAATGCGCCGAGGTTCAAAAGAATCAGCTTGCCGCAGGTCAGCTCGATCTCTTCCGTGACCATCGTCAGGCACACGCAGCCCGTAAGCGTCGTCAGGCTGAACATGGCCAGAAGCGAGCCGATGAGATACACCGCCTGCGTAAAGACCACGCTGCTGCGCCGCGTGGAGGTGGAGAGCACATAGGCCATCGAGCCCGAATCCACCTGCCCGGCAATGAGGTTGTTTGAGGCCATGATCATATAGATGATGGGAAGCAGAAGCCCCGCCAGCTTGTAGAAGATCGAGCCGACGATGAGCGAGTACAAGTCCATTTGCCCGATTTCTTCGAGCGCGTCGGAAACTTCGTGCGGCAGGGTAGAAAGGAAGCTCGAAGAAATATCTTCGGCCAGTTCCTCTTTTTTTGCCGTGAGCGCGTCCTGATAGGCGCTTTCCGAGGAGAATTTCCCGGCTTCGTAGCGCTGCGCGAGGAGCTCCGATTCATATTCCAGTCTGCCGCGATAGGTCACGACGGCAGTTGCGGCCATGTGCTTTACGGAGGCGTAGTCGTAGCCGAAAGAATCGTATTTTTCCGCCGTCACGCCGTAGGAGGACAGGGCATCAAGAAGCGTGTCTACCGCTTCGCCTTTGGTCATGTTGCCCGCAAGGAACACCGCCGCGCCCTCGGCGGCTCTGTCTCCGCGATAGTCGGTTCGCTCGACACTTGTGAGATAGCCGTCAATGTCGCCGCTTGAAATATGGGCGATGAGCGAGAGGAAATCATAGTCCTCGGGGAGCGCTTCGCCGTTTTCGGTGTAAAAATCGTTGAATGTGCCGTTGGGGTTCAGCGTGTAGAGCACGCAGCCGAGCATTTCCGCGCACTCGGCGGAGTCTTCGGCATAGCCCGCGTCGGCTGCTTTTTGCTTCAAATAGGCTTGCAGCTCCTCGCAGGCGGCGGCATAAGCGGCGGCGACGGCATTTTCCTGCGTGGCAGGGGAGCGCTCCTGCCAAGATTGCACTGCGGCAAGATATTCATTCCCATCCGAAAAATCGCTTTTAGAGGGCACATTTTTCAGCCATTCTTCCACGGAATCGGCAAAATCCGCGCCCGCGGCCGTTTTCGCTTCGGGCTTTGCCTCCTGCCACGCCGCGACGGCGTAGGCATAGACGCTTTCGTTTTCATACTCCGCTTCGTTTGGCATTTTTCCGAGCCAGACAAGGCAGGAAAGGGTGTCCTGCGCGTTGGCGGCGAAAAGCGCGTCGAAGCGCTCGAGGCCGTCCTCGGCGGTCGAATCATAGAAAAGCGCGCGCTTTTGCATCTGCGCATCGATTTCTTTGGTAATGATGGTGTCCTGAATCGAATTTTTCACGCCGCCGATGTTGCCGTTGCCCGAAATGAGCATCACGCAGGCAAGCATAAAGCAGACGGCAAAGGTGATAATGCCCCACATCGTGCCGTTGGCCTTGCAGGACTGCTTGAAAAGTGCTTTACTGAACATCGTTTTCACCGTTTAACCTTTCTTTTTGCTCGAATAGGATCTTCTTAAAGTGCATTTCCAGCGTATAGGGAAGCTCCGAAATGAATTTCACGCGGTAGGCTTTCAAAATCCGCAAGAGCGCGGCGGTTTTGTCGGCATCGATGCGAATCGTCACCTGATGGTACTGCTCCTGTAAGCGAATAAGCGCATAGCCCTCCGTTTGAAAGCGGCGATAGTCTGCGTCGGTGTAAAATTCAATCTTAAACTCTTTCGTTGGACGGTTTCGCAGCGCGTGCATATCGCACACGTCGATGATGCGGCCGCCGTTGATGAGCGCGACTTTGTCGCAGGTTTTTTCCAGCTCGTCGAAGCTGTGGCTGCTCATGAATACGGTTTTTCCCTTGGCGTGCTCCTCTTGGATGATGTCGAGAAATGTTGCGCGCATCAGAGGGTCTAAGCCCGTGGTCGGCTCATCCAAAAGAATGATGGGCGCATCGTTCATCAAGGCGGCGACCAGCGCGGTCTTTTGCTTCATGCCCTTGCTCATGCGCTTGAGATTCGCGCGCGGGTCGAGCTGAAGGCGCTCGATGAGCGCGTTGGCATAGGTCATATCGCGCAGGCCCAAAAAATCCGCCTGACATTTCAAAAACTCGGTGCCGGTTTTGAGGTCGGGAAACGCAATTTCGCCCGGCACATAGCCGACATTTTTCACGATTTCGCTCGAATGCTCCCACGCGGACAAGCCCTTTACGCTTACGCTTCCCGAAGTGGGCTTCAAGAAGCCCATCATATGGCGAATGGTCGTGGTTTTGCCGCTGCCGTTCGTGCCGACATAGCCGATCATTTCGCCCTCGTTTACGGAAAGATTCAAATCGAAGATGCCCTGCCGATTGCCGTAGTCCTTGGTCAGATGACGGATTTCGATGATGCTCATTGCAGCGCACCTCCGAAATCTTTCTCCTCTTTGTAGAACTTCATAAAATAATCCTCCAGAGTTTCTTTTCGGTTGCTGAAAGAGCGCACGGCAAGGTCGGACAGAAGCGCAATGAGCGCGTTTAAGTCGCTGTCCTCAATGGAAAGGTCGAGGCTGAGATCCTTCTCGCCGGTCTGCACGAAGCTGCCGAGCTGCCGCCTGCATTCGGCGCAGAAATGCGCTTTTGCCGCCTCGGTTTCAAAAACGACGGTGTAATATTTGCGCGAAGCGTGCTTTAAGTCGTCCGCGATAAATTCCGAGACGATTTTGCCGTCTTTGATGATGGCAATGCGGTCGCAGGTGGAGTCGATTTCCGAAAAGATGTGGCTCGAGAGCAGAATCGTTTTGCCCCGCGCTTTTTCCCGATGAATCAATTGAATAAAATTTTCCTGCATCACGGGGTCTAAGCCGCTGGTGGGCTCATCCAAAATCAGCACCTCGGGGTCGGACATAAAAGCCGTAACGATGGCCAGTTTCCGCTTGACGCCGAGGCTCATGCGCTTCGTCTCGCCGCGCAGCACCTGATCTTCCAGCTCAAATAGGGAAAGCATTTCCTCAAGGCGCTGCGTATTGTGGATTTTCTGCATATCCTGCATCATGCGGATAAATGCCCACCCGGTCAGACCAGCTGGAAGCGCGATTTCGCCCGGGATATAGCCGACGCGGTTGAGAATTCGGTCGTAATGGCGGAATGTTTCCGTTCCTAAAATTTTCGCGCTCCCTTTGTCCGGCTTGGAAAAGCCCATCAGATGACGAATGGTCGTGGATTTTCCCGCGCCGTTCGGGCCGAGAAAGCCGAACACCTCGCCTTTGTCCACATGAATGTCGATATCAAAAACACCCCGTCCGAAGCCATAGTCCTTCGTCAAGCCGCAGGTTTCTATGATGTGTTCGGAATCCGTTTTTTGTTCCATATCGTTCTCCTTCTTAAATTTTGACAGTGTTGACATTTTGACTGAGTTGAATTATAATATTCTCGAATTTATTTTAGAAGTGCAATTATTTGCGCATTGTCAAAATTTGAACAGTGTTTGCAGAATTGTATATTGAGAAAGGGAAGTATGAAAGCGCAGAATTTGAACCGTTCGTCGAAAAAGACGAGGACGCTGATTAAAAAGGTATTTGCCGAGATGCTCTCCGAGAAAAAGGAGCTGGGAAAAATCTCCGTCAGCGAGCTGTGCAAGCGGGCGGATATCAGCCGCGGGGCGTTTTATTCGCACTACGACGACCTCTACGGCGTGGCGGAGGAATACGAAAACGAACTCATCGACGCTTTTTTCAACCACACGAAGCTGCTCGAATCGCGGGATGTGATGCAGTTTATCGACGCAATTCTGGAATTTATCCGCCAAAACAACGAAAATTACCGATTGCTTTGCAAATCAAACGATTTTCTCTTTGCGGGAAAAAAGCTCTCTGCCATCGCCTCGGCCAAGCTGCTCGAGCTTTGCCGCAACGACAGCCGCATGAAAGACCGCACGCACATCGAGCTGGAATTGCAGATTTTTATCGAGGGCCTGTTCTGCGAATATGTGCGCTATTGCAGAGGCTATTCCGCCATCACTTTGGAGGATCTTCACGCGTATACCAAGTATTGGGCCACGAATTTCCTCGCGCGAAGGTCGGCGCATCCTTAAAAGCGCAAATCGGGAGTGGAAAAGCGCTCCCGATTTTTTGCTGCGCAAGCAGGGGAGAGTGAACACAAATGTATACATTTGCGTTCATTTCAAGCAGCAAAGAGGAATACAATTGTGTTCGGAAGAAACGGCAGTGACGAACACAATTGTATTCGCAGGTTCGGTATAATAAAGCGATAAATTGTAAAATGACATGAATTTGAAATGCGGAAACAGCCGTAATTTTGAATCTGAATCATCCGAATCGCTTCATAAGCACTTCCGGCAATTTGAAAA
>CAZGOO010000054.1:0-5986 GCA_964527505.1 uncultured Oscillospiraceae bacterium
GCGGCGAAAGCGGCGGCGTCGTTGATGGCCATCTCGGACAGAGCCTTGCGGTTCATCTCGATGCCGGCCTTCTTCAGGCCGTTCATGAAGCGGGAATAGTTGAGGTCGAAGGGCTTGACGGCAGCGGAGATGCGGGCGATCCACAGGCGGCGGAAATCGCGCTTCTTCAGCTTACGGCCGACATAGGCATAAACGCCGGACTTCTTGACGGCCTGCTTGGCCATCTTGAAATGGGTCGATTTGGAGCCCCAGTAGGACTTTGCGAGCTTGAGGGTCTTATTTCTTCTTTTGCGCGTCATCATCGCGCCTTTAATTCTGGCCATTGTTCAAATCCTCCTCGATTATTTGTACGGGATCATTTTCTTGATCGCTTCGACATTGGTCACGTCGGCATAGGTCGTGGTTCTCAGGCGACGGCCGCGCTTGGTGTCCTTCTTGGTGAGGATATGGCTCTTGAAAGCATGGGCTCTTTTGACCTTGCCGGTCTTGGTGAGATTGAATCTCTTCTTCGCACCGCTGTGGGTCTTGAGTTTCGGCATAATGGGTTCTCCTTTGTGATTATTTTGCATTCTTAGGCGACAGGAACACAGACATATGCCTGCCGTCGAGCTTGGGTTTCTTCTCCATTGCGGCAACCTCGGCGCAACCGGCGGCAAACTGGTTCAAAAGCTCCTCGCCGATCTCCGTATGCGCCATTTCGCGGCCGCGGAAGCGGACGGTGACCTTGACGCGGTTGCCGTCGGAAAGGAACTTGACCGCGCTGCGCATTTTGGTGTTGAGGTCGTTGGCGTCGATTCCCGGAGACATTCGGATTTCCTTGATCTCCACGACGCGCTGATTTTTCTTCGCTTCTTTCTCCTTTTTGAGCTGGTCGAAGCGGAACTTGCCGTAGTCCATAATTTTGCAGACGGGCGGGACGGCGTTCGGCGAGATCTTCACAAGATCCAGCTCCTGCTCCTCTGCCATCTGCAACGCGGCCTCGGCGGAAACGATACCGACCATGCTGCCGTCGGCAGCGATGAGACGGATTTCCTTGTCGCGGATCTCTTCGTTGAGCTGATGATCTAATTTACCGATGGGAAAGCACCTCCTGTTGACACAGACGAAAAATGCGGACGCACAGCGCCCGCAACCGAATCTCCGCGCACTTCGCGCGGCAAAAATCAGTATCAAACCTCTTCGCGATGCTGGAGGTGAGCTCGGGGCTGCCGACCTTCTTTGTTTTAACTGCGCCATTCTACCATAAAATTTCTCGCCTGTCAAGTGTTTTTTTGCATTCTTTTTGGGGAAAAAATCTTTTCAAATCCGCAAAACTATGCTATGATATGGGTAGACTGCCGATCTTTTTCACAGAAAGGATGCTCTTTTATGAAACGAATCCTCTGCCTGCTGCTCGGGCTTGCGCTCGTTCTGCTTCTTTGTGCCTGCGCCCCGCGCCGGCCTGCGCCCACGGAGCTGTCCACAGCTCCCACGCCCTCCGAAACCGACACGCCCACGGAAAGCTCCCAGAAGCCCTCCGAAAGCGAATCGGCGACCGAACCGACGGGCACGGAGCCGACCGACTCCACCGCCGAGCCGACGGACACGGTGGATCCCGCCGAGGTTTTGACCGTCACCTACACCTCCGCCGTCTGCTATGCCGACGGACAAGGCGGCGTTTTGACGCAGCTTCTTTGCGTGGTAAAGAACACGGGCGAAGAGACGCTCGTGCTCGATTCGGGCAGCTTTGTCCTGTCCGACGGGCAGTCGCGCCACTATGTTTCCGATGTTGCCGCATGGCCGCAGGTGCTGCGCCCGGGCGAGAGC
Organism: uncultured Oscillospiraceae bacterium; assembly: GCA_964527505.1. Taxonomy (GTDB): domain Bacteria; phylum Bacillota; class Clostridia; order Oscillospirales; family Oscillospiraceae; genus JAZOXB01. Next base: position 1,807 of record CAZGOO010000054.1, read on the forward strand.
GGCTATTTCCGCGAATATGTTTCCGATTTGTCCTTTGCCGAGGGCGCGCAGCCGGAGGTCACGCCCTTTTTGAGCAGTCACGCGGCCTCCGACCGCGAAAGCGCCGCCGCCACGCGCTACGAAGTTGTGCGCAGCGAGCTGCGCGACTCGGTTTACGGCGGCATCACGCTCGACGGCTATGTGCAGTACACCGGCGGCTCCGATTCGTGGGGGCTTTGCGTCGTCTGCGTGCTCTTTGACGAAAACGATCTGCCCGTGGGGCTGATTTCCGCAGTGGTGGACTGCCCGCAGAAAATCTCGGCAGTCCACTTCGACGTGGGCGATTTTGAGCTGCCGCCGAATGTAAAGGCCGCCGCGCTCGGCCGATATGAACTCTTCGCCTACCCCATCTTGCAGCGCTGACGCGCCGCCGAAAGGAGCTGCTGCCCGATGTCCGACGCCCCGATTGCCGTGTTTGATTCCGGTCTGGGCGGCCTGAGCGTGCTGCGTGCGCTGCGTCGCGCGCTGCCGAACGAAAATTTTCTCTACTTCGGCGACTCCGCCAACGCGCCCTACGGCCCGCTGCCGACCGATGAAATTCGCAGGCTCACCCTTGCCCACGCGCAGATGCTCTTTGCGCGCGGCGCAAAAGCGCTGGTCGTCGCGTGCAACACCGCCACCTCCGCCGCGATCGACGATCTGCGCGCGATGTTTCCCGAGCGCATCATCATCGGCATCGAGCCGGCGCTGCGCCTTGCCGTGCGCCGATACCCGGGCGGCACCGTCGCGGTGATGGCCACCGACGCAACCCTGCGCGAAGAAAAATTCGCTGCCCTTTGCCGCCGCGAGGCGGGCGCGTGCCGCATTGTCAAATGCCCCTGCCCGTCTCTGGTCGATTTTGTCGAGCGCGGGGAGCTTGAAGGCGCGCGCGTGGAAGCGGCGCTGCGCGCGGAGCTTTCCGAGGCGCTTGCCGCCAAGCCCGACGCGGTGGTGCTCGGCTGCACGCATTTCCCCTTTTTGAAAACCGCGATTTCCCGCGTGGTCGGCCCGAACGCGGAGCTCCTCGACGGCGCCGACGGCACGGCCGCGCAGACGCGCCGCCGCTTGGCTCAAGCCGGACTTCTGCGCGAAAGCGGCGCGGGAAGCGTCACTCTAAAAAACTCCGATTCTTCGCAAAACGCGCGCGCCCGCGCACTTTTGGAGCATTTCGACGAATAATTTCGCGTTCATCTTGTATTTCGACCGGATTCGCCACACAAGATATAGTATTATGTATACGGAAGCACGCGGAGCGTTTCCACGCAGCGCAAGCAGAACCTCCCCCTGCCCGCGCGTGCCGTCCGAATGCGTCCGCGCCTTTGTCCTCGGGTCTGCCGTCGGGCAGACCCGAATTTATTCTTCCGCCGCGCGCAGACGAAGCGCCACGACGGTGGTGTCGTCCTGTGCCGCCGACGCGCGCACGATCTTGCGGGCAAGCATCCGCACGGAAAGGCGCGTGTGCTCCTCGAGCACGCGAACAAGCCGCGCGCGCTGCGCGCCGTCCGAAGCCATCACGAGAACCGCGCCGCCCGCAAGGGAAAACTCGCTCGTTTGCGGCGTGCAGGCGTCGTCCAGTCCCGGCGGGAGCGACTGCGTGCCGAGGCGCTGCACCGCGCCCTGCGCCGTGCGCAGATAAGACGCCGCCGCGCCCCATTTGCAAAGCGTCGCGCTGCCGTCGCTCAAATTCACGCGCAGCAAATCGACCGTGGCGAAGCAGCCGTTCTCCCGCAGAAGATACAGCCCGTTGAGCTGCCGCAGCGCCGCTTCGGGCGCAAAGCCCGCCGTTAAGAGCCGCCTGAGAAAGCGCAGGCTCTCCGCGCAAAGCTCCGCCGCCTGCGCGCCCGAGCCCATCGCGTCGCACAAAACCACATAGTATGCCCCGTCCGCGCCCGAAAAGCAGCACACGCCGTCGCCGCTGGCGCCCGCTTTTCCCGCCGAATCGATGCCGATTTCCGGCGCGAAATGCGCCTGCACCGCCCGCGCGGACGAATCTTCCTGTGCGCTGCGCAGAAAATCCGCCGTGTCGCGATATTCCCGCGCGAGGATGCGGCGATATTCCTCCGTCTGCGCGCGATAGCGCCGACGGCGCAGCATCGTCTCAAGCTCCTGATCGACGGCGGTGAGAAAGCCGTCGAAATGCAGACAATCCGCGCGAAAGCGTTCCGAAAAATCCTCGGCGCGCGCCACGCCGCGCGGCAAAATGCGCTCGGCCGCCGCCAAAAGCGTTTGGCAGGTCTGCCGCGCGTCTTCTTTCCAGCAGCGCGTAAACTGCGGGCAGCAGCGGCACACCCGCTCCGCCGCGCCGTCAAATACCTCGTCGGCCTCGTGCAGGTCGTCTTTTGCGCCCGCGGGAAGCTGGCAGGCGAGCGTTTCCAAAAGCTCCGCCGCCTCCTGCAAGGCGCGCGTCGCCCCGCTTGTCTGCGCGCGCTGCGGGAAAAATCCGCGCAGACCTTCCCCCGCAAGCGTCCCGGCGAAGTAGATGGCAAGCCGCGAAAGGCCCGTCCCGCCAAGGGCGGCAAACACGCACACGGGCAGTATCATCTGCGCCGCAAGCCGAAGCGGTCGGGAACCCTGCTCCCGCGCGGGAAAAAGCAGCGCCGGAAGCGCCAGCGCCGCCGTCGCGCGGCCGCCGTAACCGCAGCAAAGGTCCAGCACCGCCCCCGCCGCCACAGCCGAAGGCACCGTGCCGCCAAAGGCGCAAAGCGCCGCCGCGCAGAAAAGCCCCGCCTCGAAGGGCAGGCCGAATCCCGCCGCCGCAGCCGTCAAAGCAGACGCGGCAAAGAGCCGCGCGCGGCGCGATTTTTGCACATCCTCGCGCAAAAACGCCACGCTCAACCCCGCAAGAAGACTTTGCGCCGACAAAAGCGCGAGCGCGGAAACCGTCACGCGCGTTGAAAGCAGCAAAACGCCGCCGAGCAGTGCCGCGCACGCGCCCGCAAGCATCGGAAAAAACGCCCGCTTCGCGCCGAGCGCCGTCGGCCGCAGAAGCGCCGACGCGCAGAGCATCAGCCCCGTCAAAGCGAGCCACGCGAGCGCCTCTTCCCCGCAGAAAAGCAGATACCCCGCAAGCGCGCCGAGCGCGGAAAAGAGCGCGCAGCTTCGTTTTCCCGTCGCGACGCACAGGCAGGCCGCCATGGGCGTGCAGTGCCCCATCAGCCGCGCCGCCGAAAGCGCAAAGCCCGCGAGCGCGGAAAAAGCCGCCTCGCGCAGGCGCGTATTTTCGCGCAGAAAGGCCGCCGCCCGCCGAAAAAGCGGCACACTCGGCAAAAGCCCGGAACGATTCATCGATTTTCACTCCCTTTTCTCCCCCATCGGGGAAGCTGCGCCCATTTTAGCACGGCGTCGGCAAGGAAGCTGTCGGGAAATGTGCGGGAAATCGTGATTCCCCGCGCGCTTGCGCAAAAAATCATTCGGAGGTCAAAAAAATGGCAACGGAAACGGAAATCAAGCTGACGGGCGACATCGCCCGCGCGCTTGGGGACGCGGCTTTACGGCTTTCCTTTCGGGAAAAGCTCATGCGCACGACCTATTTCGACACCGCCGCGCGCGACTTGAGCGCGCAGAAGCGGATGCTTAGGCTGCGGCGCGAGGGTAATGACAGCATCGTCTGCCTCAAAGCGCCCTCGGCGCAAGACGGCGTGCGTCTGGAATGGGAGGTACACGCAGGCGCCCTCGACGACGCGGCACTTGCCGCGCTCATCGCCCTCGGCGCGCCGAGCGATCTTCCCGCCGCAGACCAACTCGCGCCTTTGTGCGGGGCGGAATTTACGCGCCGCTTCGCGCTTTTGCACTTTCCCGACGGAAGCTGCGCGGAGGTCGCGCACGACTGCGGCGTGTTCCTCGGCGGCGGAAAACGCCGACCCTTTGAGGAGCTGGAGCTGGAATTGAAATCGGGCGCGCCCGATGCGATGCGCGCCTTTGCGAAAAAACTCTGCCAAACCTGTGCCCTGCGCGAAGAGCCTCTGAGCAAACTCGAACGCGCAAAACTGCTGCTTTGACGAAACGGGGGCTTTCCCCTCCGTTTGCAAAAATGGGGCTTGACAAAGCGGCGGTTTTGGAGTATTCTTTGGGGGAAGTGAATAACTGTTCAAGTGCCGTGCAGCGCGTTTGGCCTGCGCGGAGAATAGACAATCCGGTGCAAATCCGGAACGGAACCGCCACT
>CAZGOO010000055.1:0-5954 GCA_964527505.1 uncultured Oscillospiraceae bacterium
ACAGGGCGTCGAGCACCTGCCGCGCGTTTTCCCGCCGCGCCGTCTCGCCCGTGAGAATCACCGCGCCCGTGTCGATCTGCTTCGGCGAAATGCCCGCCTGCTCGTATTCTCCCGCGACGATGCGCCGAACGCCCTCGGCGTCGATTTCGGTCTGCGAGCGCAGGGGCGTAAAATGCGCGGGACTTTGGTAGATCACGCGCTTTTGTGCGATGGCGTAGTTCGGAAGCGCGCAGGCGCTTTCGTTTTGCACCGTCAGTTCCGAAAAAACGAGCTGCGTGGTGGTTGTGCCGACGTCGATGCCCACGGACTGCAAAACGCGCGTCATTTTGCCGCCTCCAGAAGCGCGGAAAAGACTTCGCGCGTCGCCGCGACGGGAGCATCAAGCGCGCAGGGGTCTGCCAGCGCGGCATCAAGGAGCGTTTCGCGCACGTCGAGGAGCTCGGCGCCGGAAATGCCGCAGCCGCGCAGCGATTCGGGAAGACGTAGCCGCGCGCGCAGCCGCCGCAGGGCGAAAAGCAGCCCCTGCGTGCCGCTCAGGCCGCAAAATGCCGCCGCGCGGCGGTAAATTTCGTCGCATTTTTCCGCCTGCGCGCGCACGACGTGCTCCAAAAGCACGGCGTTGAGCCGCCCATGGGGAATGTGAAACGCGCCGCCGAGCGCATGGCTGAGCGCGTGGCACAGCCCGAGCCCCGCGTTGTCGAAAGCAACGCCCGCCATGGTCGAAGCGCAGTGTACCGCCGCCCGCGCGGTGCGTTCACCGCCGAAAGAGCGCGGAAGCTCGCGCAGAAGCGTTTGCAGCGCACACAGGGCGAACGCGTCGGAAAAGGGCGTGGCCCGCGCGGCGCACAGCGCCTCGAGCGCGTGGCTCACCGCGTCGAAGCCCGCGTCACACAAAACGGACGGCGGCAGGGAAGTCAGCAGCGTCTCGTCGAGCAGCGCAAGCTGCGGGCGCAGCGCGGGGTCGATGAGCGGGTGCTTTTTGCCCTCGTGAGTCAAAACCGCAAAACGCGTCACTTCCGAGCCCGTGCCGGAGCTGGTGGGCACGGCAATCAGGCGCGCCTGCGCGCCGCTCATGGCCAAAATCGCCTTGGCGCAGTCGAGCGCCGACCCGCCGCCGAGCGCCACGAGTGTGTCCGGCACAAACGCGCGCAGAAGCTCCGCGCCCTTTGCCACCGTCTGCACTTCGGGGTCGGGGCAGATTTCGGAGAAAATCTGCGTCTGTGCGCCGGAAAAACGCGCGGCAAGGCGCGCGGCCGTGCCGTTTTGCACGAAAAAAGGGTCTGCCACGACCAACACGCGCTCGGCAGGCAGCGCATTGAGCGCATCGAGCGCATCCGCGCCGCAAAGGAGCGTCGTGGCCAGCGAAAATTCCTGCATGGACTGCCACCTCGTTTCTTTGCGGTTATTGTGTCCGTGCGGGCGGGCAATCATTCGCTCCGTCGGCAAAAAAGCCTTGACTCTGTGCAAAAATTTCGAGAAAATAGAGCTGTTGCAAATTTGTTAAGAAAATTAGGCAATCTATCTGGACAAAGCATAAAAAGGATGCTATAATAAAGCAAAATCCCGCAGCGTGCGGCTTGCAGCGGTTTTGACCGAGAGTTTCTCGGTTGAAATACAGAAATTTTTGGAAGGATGGAACACAATGAAGAACAGTAAGCGCATTCTCGCAATGCTTCTGGCGCTGGTTCTCGCGTTCGGCTGCTTCGGCACCGTCTTCGCGCAGGATTCGACCGCCAAAGCGACAACTGCCGACCGGCTCAAGGGCTTCCAAAGCCTCGAGTTCAAGCGCGACAACGAAGGCGTGTACGAGGCGCAGGACATCGTCCGCGCAATCGTCGTGCTGAAAAAGGCGCCCGTGGCGGATGTGGCCGACCGCGGCACCGCCAAAGCGCAGCGCTATGCCGCGCAGCTGGATACCGAGCGCGAAACGCTCTACAAGGTGATGGGCGACATCGAATTTACCGTCGCCTATGAGTACACGGAGCTGCTCAACGGCTTCTCCTGCGACGTGGCCTTCGGCGACCTCGATAAGATTGCCGCCCTGCCCACGGTCGATGCCGTGTACATCGCCAACGAATACGCCGTGCCCGATGTCGAAATACAGCCGCAGTCGAACTACGCCGGCCAGATCACCGGCGCGACGGGCGACTATGGCCTCTCCGCCTACGGCTACATGGGGCAGGGGACGGTCGTTGCCGTGCTCGACACCGGCGTGATGCTCGAGCATGAGGCGTTCCAAGTTTACGACAGCATGAAAGAAGTCATGCAGCCCAAGCTCGGCGAAGAGGACGTTGACCTCGCCGTTGCCCACGGCAAATACATCAGCGAAAAGATCCCCTTTGCCTATGACTATGCCGACCGCGACGACGACCCGAGCGATACGCAGGGCCACGGCACGCACTGCGCCGGCATCGCCGTCGGCTACGCCGAAGACAGTGACGGCGCGGCCAAGTTCTGGGGCGCCGCTCCCGCCGCGCAGCTTCTTGCGATGAAGATCTTCAAAGACGGCTCGGGCTCCACGAACTCCGACATCTATTTCTACGCGATGGAAGACGCCTATCGTCTCGGCGCGGACGTTATCAGTATGTCCATCGGCAGCCAGAACGGCTTTACCTACGACAAGAGCCTCGAGACGGTCGTTTTCGGCAACATCTATGACCGCCTGAGCAAGGCCGGCATCATCCTCTGCATCGCCGCCGGCAACGAATACTCCATGGCCGAGTTCTCCACCAAGGGCTATATCACCTCCGACTACACCGACTACGGAACCGTTGCCACCCCCTCGACCTATGCGGGCGTTGTGTCCGTTGCGTCGATGGAAAACTATGCCTACCCGATGAATGTCATCGAAGTGGTCGGCAGCGGCGGCTTCTTCCAGTATTATGACCATTACAACCGCTGGGATCCCGAATTCTACGGCAAAAAGCTTTCCTATGTAACGCTCGGGCTCGGCACCGCCGAGGATTTTGAGGGCAAGGACGTAGCGGGTAAGATCGCCGTCATTCAGCGCGGCCAGACCGCATTTACCGATATGATCGCCCGCAGCGAAGAGGCAGGCGCGATCGGTCTGATCGTTGTAAACAACCAGTCCTCGTTCTTCTACACCACGGCCTTTGAAACCGCTTCGATTCCCTGCATCTGCATGGCACCGGCCAATGCGTTTACCTATCTGGAATTCTTCGAGGGAACGACGCTTCTGACCACGCAGTATAGCTTCCGTAACTCGGACGCTTACCAAATGAGCGACTTCTCCAACTGGGGCACCACGCCCAGCTTGACCCTCCGGCCGACCATCACGGGTGTCGGCGGCATGGTCTACTCCGCTTACCCGAACAATCCCCACGACTACCAGGTTATGAGCGGCACCTCTATGGCAACGCCGAACATCGCCGGTACCTTTGCCACGCTCCTTTCTGCCATGAAGGGCGAGGGCATTGAGGGCACAAAGAGCGAGATTGCCGAGCTTGCCAAGTCGGCGCTCGAGGCTACGGGCAGCATTCTTGCCTATACCTCCGGCGAAGAGGGCGAAGAGAGCATCACTTACTATTCCGTGCGTAAGCAGGGCGCGGGTCTTGCCGATGCGCTGAGCGCTGCTTTGTCCATGTTCAATGTTTCCCTTAAAGACCCCATCCAGGAGCTCGGCGACGACCCCGAGATGACCGGTGTTTACACCTATACCACCACGCTTGTCAATCACGGCACGCAGGACGCCGAATACACCGCCGAGGCAGTGGTATTGCACGATGCAGTTGTCGATATGGACGGCGAAATTGTCAACACCCTCACATCCACGCAGGCTGCCCACTCGCTCAAGCTTGAAGTCGGCGGCAAGACGGTCGATTGCATTACCATCCCCGCAGGCGGCGCGGTTATGGTCACCGTGACCATCACGCTTGAAGAATCCCTGGAAACCCTTGCGGAGATCTTCCCGAACGGCACGTTCATCGAGGGCTATGTGTTCTTCTATGACGCCGAAGACGAAGAAGCCACCGTTCTGCACAATACGTTCCTGGCCTACTTCGGCGACTGGACGCAGGGCGATGTCACCGAAAAATACGACTGGCGCGACGCGATGGAAATCGAGTATCTGCTCGAGACTACCCCATTCCCCACGGAATACGGCGGAGACGGCGTGTTTACATGGGCAGAAGCCGGTTATAGCTACCTCAACTTCATGGATCTGACCACCGATGTCAGCTTTGCCTACGCCGCCACCGAGCGCACGGGCGAACTGACCGCCTTTGAATACCTCGGCAGACCCATCGCATCGTTCAACCCCACGCCCTATAACGAAAAGCATATCGCGTTCTCCACGGCGCTGTCGAACGGCTCGATGTATTACGCGGACGAGGCGTACCTGGGCCTGTATCTGCTGCGTAACATCAAGGAAGTGGAAATCGTCGTGACCGATTCCGAGACGGGCGAGGAATACGCCGTGGCTACCGGCAGCTACTTCCGCAAGAGCGTTTATAACACGAGCGGCGGCTACTGGGGCTATACCCTCTCCTGGGCATGGGACGGCACCGACGCCGAGGGCAACTACGTTCCCTCCGGCACGGTCGCAAATGTCACCGTCAACGCCGTGCTTCCCTATAAGAACACCGTCAAGGAAAACATCTGGTCGTTCGACGTGACCGTGGACTACACCGCGCCCGTCATTGAGAACGTCGTCTACGACTACGAGGCGCACACCATCACCGTCACCGCTTCCGACGAGCACTACCTTTCCACCATCTACATCTCCGACACGGACTACAACTACATCGACGGCATCAACTATTCCGATGACGAGCCCGGTCAGAGCCACACCGTCACCTTCGACGTCAAAGGCTACGACATGAAGAACATCGTCGTCGGCGCGCTCGACTACGCCACCAATGAGTCCGAGAAGCTCATCCAGCCGCAGGGCGCTGTGCATTGCTTCGTCTCCGACTATGTGGACTGCCCCGATGAGTGGTACCACGAAGCCATCGACTTTGTCAGCTATTACGGCTACATGAACGGCATCGGCCACAGCAAGTTTAACCCGTATGGCGGCACGACGCGCGCAATGGCCGTCACCGTACTCTGGCGTATGTTCAATTCGCCCGAAGCTACGCAGGAATGCACCTTTACCGATGTGCCGAAGGATCAATGGTATTCCGAGGCCATCGCCTGGGCGCAGGAAAACGGCATTGTCAAGGGTATGACCGAGACGACCTTTGAGCCCGATCTCCTCATCAGCCGCGAAGAACTCGCCGTCATTCTCTGGCGAGCCCTCGCCGATGAGGAGCCCGCAAGCCCCGATACCGAGCTCAACTTCAGGGATGCCGATTACGTGAGCGATTGGGCACTTGAGGCAATGAAATACGCCGTTGAGCGCGGCTGGTTTGTCGGCAATACGCACGGCTGGCTGAACCCGTATGGGGATACCACCCGTGCGGAGATGGCTATTCTCATGATGCGCATCTCCGGCGGCAGCTACGCCTGCCCGAATCTGCCCACTCAGGACGGAGAATAATTCCCACATCGTGCGAGTATAGTGCGAGAAAAAATCTCTGCGCAGATTCTGAATAGCTCGCGCAAAGACCCACTCCCGCACTTTCCCGAAAATAACCCCTAAGTCACACAAAGCAGGCGGCATTCAGCAAAACTGAACGCCGCCTGCACTTTTCTCAGAGTAAACAAGAGGATGACTCCGTTCTACTATTCGCTGCATCATATCTTGCAGATGTGTGGTTATTCCTCCCAAATACGCCCAAATCCCGCTAGGGGCGGGATTTGGGCGTAATTTATGCCTTATTCGATTCCGGTCAGGTCAAAGTTTTCCAGATACTTCGAGGCGGTTTCGGCCACTTCGCGCAGGCACGCTTCGTCGAACGGCGTGCGCAGATCGGCGTTTTTGAGAAGTTCGGTGAAGGTGCGGCTGCCGCCCTGCACGGTGTAGGCCATGTAGTGCTTCCACGCGTCTTTCG
>CAZGOO010000056.1:0-5931 GCA_964527505.1 uncultured Oscillospiraceae bacterium
GCGGCGCAGATATTGCCCCGTGTAGCTCTCTTCGCAGGCGGCGATGTCCTCCGGCGTGCCGACGGCAACGATGTTGCCGCCACCGTCGCCGCCCTCGGGGCCGAGGTCGATGAGATAGTCGGCGGTTTTGATTACGTCGAGATTGTGTTCGATGACAAGCACGGTGTTGCCCGCGTCCACAAGTTTCTGCAAAACGCCGAGAAGCATCTGCACATCGTACATATGCAGCCCCGTGGTCGGCTCGTCGAGGATATAGAGCGTCTTGCCCGTGGACGCGCGGGAGAGCTCCGTGGCGAGTTTCACGCGCTGCGCTTCGCCGCCGGAGAGGGTGGTGGAGCTTTGGCCGAGCTTGACATAGCCGAGGCCGACTTCGACCAGCGTGGCAACTTTTTCGCGCAGACGCGGCTGATTGTCGAAAAATTCGAGCGCTTCGTCGGCGGTCATTTCCAGAACATCGGCGATGGATTTGCCGCGATAGGTCACGTCTAACGTCTCGCGGTTGTAGCGCTTGCCGTGGCAGACCTCGCAGGGGACATAAACATCGGGCAAAAAGTGCATTTCGATTTTCACAAGGCCGTCGCCGCTGCACGCTTCGCAGCGCCCGCCCTTGACATTGAAGGAGAAGCGCCCCGGGCCGTAGCCGCGCTCTTTTGCCGACGAGGTGGAAGCAAAGAGGTCGCGGATATCGGAAAAGAGGCCGGAATAGGTGGCGGGATTCGAGCGCGGGGTGCGCCCGATGGGACTCTGGTCGATGACGATGACCTTGTCGAGCGCCTCGATGCCCTCAAAGCGCTCGTGTTTGCCCGGGCGGACGCGCGCGCGATTGAGCGCGGCGGCGAGTTTTTTGGCGATGATTTCATTGACCAGCGACGATTTTCCCGAGCCGGACACGCCCGTCACGCAGGTGAACGTGCCCAAGGGGATGGAAACGTCGATGTTTTGCAGGTTGTTTTCGCAGCAGCCGAATACTTTGAGCGCCTTGCCGTTTCCCTTGCGGCGCGCGGTGGGCACTTCGATTTTGCGCTTTCCGGAGAGATATTGTCCCGTCAGGCTTTCGGGCGCGGCCATGATGTCCTGCAAGGTGCCGCTGGCGACGATATTGCCGCCGTGGATGCCCGCGCCGGGGCCGACATCGACCAGAAAGTCCGCCGCGCGGATGGTGTCTTCGTCGTGCTCGACGACAATGAGCGTGTTGCCCAAATCGCGCAGACGGAAAAGCGTCTCGAGCAGCTTGTCATTGTCGCGCTGGTGCAGACCGATACTCGGCTCGTCGAGGATATACAAAACGCCCATCAGGGAAGATCCGATCTGCGTGGCAAGGCGAATGCGCTGCGCTTCGCCGCCGGATAGTGTCCCGGCGGAGCGCGAAAGGGTGAGATATTGCAGGCCGACACTCTGCAAAAAGCCGAGGCGGGACTTGATCTCGCGCAAAATCTGCTCGGCGATGACCGCCTGCGCGCCCTCAAGGCTCAGCGTCTCGAGAAAATCGAGCGCCTTGCGCACGGGCAGACGGCAGAAATCGGCAATGGACATCCCGCCCACCGTGACCGCGCGGGCGATATCCGAAAGGCGGTCGCCGTGGCAGTGCGTGCAGGGCGAGGCGGACATATATTCCTCCAGTTCCTTGCGCATCGCGTCGGACTGCGTTTCGCGCACGCGGCGCTCGATGTTCGGAATGATGCCCTCAAACGCCTGTTCAAGCGTGCCCGTGCCGTTGCCGCGCTCATAGTGCAGCTTGAGCTTTTCGCCGCCCGTGCCGTAGAGAATCACTTTCAGCGCGGCGGGCGGGAGATTTTTGATGGGTTCATGGAGGCTGAATTTGTATTTCTGCGCGAGCGCTTCAAAATACATCCGCGCGATGGAGTCGCCGCGCACATTGCCCCAGCCGCTGGCCTGAATGCCGCCGTCGTAGATGGATTTTTCGGGCTCGGGCAGAATCAGCGCGGGGTCTACCACCAGCCGAAAGCCCAAACCGCCGCATTCCGGGCACGCGCCGAGGGGATTGTTGAACGAAAACATTCGCGGCGAAAGCTCCGGCATGGAAATGCCGCAGTCCTCGCAGGCGTAGTTGCGCGAATAAAGCGTCTCTTCGCCCGTCTCGGGGCACTGGATCACGACAAGCCCGTCCGAATGCGCCAACGCGGTTTCCACGGAGTCCGTCAGGCGGCGCGTCAGATCGCCGCGCAAAATCAGGCGGTCTACCACCAACTCAATCGTGTGCTTTTTGTTTTTATCGAGCGAAATTTCCTCGCTCAGGTCATACAGGCTGCCGTCGATGCGCACGCGGGCAAAGCCGCTGCGCCGCGCGCCGTCGAGCAGCTTCGTGTGCTCGCCCTTTTTGCCGCGCACGATGGGCGCAAGCACCTGAAAGCGCGTGCCCTCGGGCATGGCCAAAACGCGGTCAACGATCTGGTCAACACTCTGCCTGCGAATTTCTCTGCCGCATTTCGGGCAGTGCGGCACGCCCACGCGCGCCCAGAGCAGACGCAGATAGTCATAAATCTCCGTGACCGTGCCGACGGTGGAGCGCGGGTTTTTCGAGGTGGTTTTCTGGTCGATGGAGATGGCAGGGGAGAGCCCCTCGATCAAATCGACATCGGGCTTGTCCATCTGTCCGAGAAACTGCCGCACATAGGCCGAAAGCGACTCGACATAGCGCCTGCGGCCTTCGGCATAGATCGTGTCGAATGCGAGCGAGGATTTCCCCGAGCCGGAAAGCCCCGTAAAGACGCAAAGCGAATCGCGCGGGATCTCCACATCCACATTTTTCAGATTGTTTTCGCGGGCACCCTGCACCAAAATGGAATTGCGCACGGCAAACCACCTCCGTTTGTTTTTGAACCCCTATTATACCATATTCCGCGCGGGAGAACAAGCAGAAATCCTTTTCAAATTAAAAAAGGGAAAGCGCGTGCGCTGCGGCGCGGCGGGAGGAAAGAGAAACATCGGGCAAAATTCCCTTGCCGATAAATTCCGTGCCGTCGGGAAGCCGCGTGCCGACACTGACAATGCGCGCAAAGCCGCCCTCCGGAAGATTCAGAAGCAGCGGCGTTCCGGTCGAGCCCGCAGTCGGCTGGCCGATAAACTTTGCGCGGCTGCGCAGCATCGCGCAAAGCTCCTCGGCGGCGGAAATCGTGGCGCGGGAGGTCAAAACGGCGACGGGGCCGCCGAATATTGCACGCGCGTCGCGCTCGCCGAGCGTTTGCAGATAGTGCTCGTACTCTACGCGATTTACCATGCGAAGCAGCGCCTCATCGGCCAGATTTTTTCCATACTGGCTGGCCACGGCCGCGTCGAGCGCGCGCAGGCGGCGCGTGCGCTTTTGGCAGACGGGAAATTCGCCGTCGAGGAAGATCTGCGCAATTTCCGCGCCGAGGGCAGTCATGCCGCCGACGCAGTCGCGCAAATCCAAAACCACCGCGCGCGGCTTTTGCGCAAGAATCGCGTCTTTTAGCTGCGCGGCGACGCCACGGTGCATCAAATCGGGAATTTCCGCGCACAAAACGCCGCTTTGCGCGCGCAAAATCAGCCCCTCCGCGCGCGAAAGAAGCGGCCGGCTTTCCGAGTCGGCGGGCAGACGTAAAAGCTCTGCTTGCGGCGCAAGGTCAAAAACAAATTCGCCCGCTTCGGTTTGCAGCACATTTTTTTGCGGCTGCACGAAAAAAGGGAGAAGCCTTGCAAGGGTCGCGGGGTAAATGCAGGCACCGATATGATAGCAGTAAGGCGTCAGGCACTCTAAAAAGCGCTCGAAAGGCTCGCCGTTTAAGGCCAGAATGCGCGCGCCGAGGTGCGCTTTCCCCTGCGGCGCGATGCTGCGCACATACCAGAATTCGTCAAACTCCGCGCCGAAAGGAACGCTCCCGCGCGCTTTGCGCAGGGAAAGGGGGAGTGTATAGTCCGTGTGGCCGTCGCCGAAGCCGGCGAGAAATTCCGCGAGCAGCAGATGATAAGAAATGCCCTCGGCCTCCGCCACGCGCGGAAGATAGGAAAGATAGTGCGCATCCGGGTCAATTTCGCAGCGGTCAAAATAGGGGAAAACGGCATCGATGTGCTTCCATAGCAGCGACAGTGCATAAATTTTCTGAGACAAATCCATAAAAATCATCTCCTTTGAATTTCTTTCAGTATACGGCAAAAAGAAGGGAAAGACAAGGCTTGTATTTCTGCGAAAAAGCTGCTATAATAGAAGCACAAAAGAGAACAGTACGGAGGAAACCTCATGAACGAATATGCAAAAGACCTTTGCCGCTGGTTAGCCGGCGGCGTTTCGCCCTACCACACCATCGAAATGGCCGCGCAGATTCTGCGCGAAAACGGCTTTGCGGAGCTGCAACTCGGCGGCGACTTCGCCGTGGAAAAGGGCGGCAAATACTTCGTTGCCGACGGAACGTTCCTTGCGGGCATCACCGTCGGGCAAAAAGCGGACTTTTTCCGCGTGGCCGCGAGCCACACCGACTGGCCCTGTATGCGCATCAAGCCGAACCCCGAAGCGCTTGCGGCCGGTTGCTGCAAGCTCAGCGTGGAGCCCTACGGCGGCGCGATTCTCAATTCGTGGCTCGACCGCCCCTTGTCCCTTGCGGGCATCGCGATGCTGCGCAGCGAAAACCCCATGAAGCCGGAAAAGCGCCTTGTTTCGTGGGACGAGCCGCTTCTGACCATTCCGAATCTGGCCATCCATATGAACCGCAAGGTCAATGAGGGCGTGCCGATGAAGGCGAATGTGGATATGCTGCCCATTTGCCGCGCCGTGGAAAACGGCTGGAACAAAGACGGCTATCTGCTTGGCAGGCTCGCGGAAAAACTCGGCGCGAACGCCGAGGACATCCTCTCCTACGAGCTCTATGCCTACTGCGCCGAAGCGCCGCAGGAAGTCGGCTTTGAAAAAGACCTCCTCTCCGCGCCCCGTCTGGACAACCTCACCTCCGTCCACGCGAGCATCGACGGCCTGATGCGCGCCAATGGCGAGGGCATCTGCATCGCCGCGCTCTACGACAATGAGGAGATCGGCAGCAACACCCGCCGCGGCGGCGACAGCAGCACCATGCAGCTCATCATGGAAAAAATCGCCTTGGCGCTCGGCATGGACCGCGCGGCGTATCTCAACGCCTGCGTCAACGGAATGCTCCTTTCCTGCGACGTGGCGCACGCGATGCACCCGAACCATCCGGAATATGCCGACGCGGCCAATGCGCCCCTGCTCGGGCGCGGCGTGGCGCTCAAGCTCAGCCCGCGTTATTCTTCCGACGCAGAGACGAGCGCCGTGGTGCGCGGCCTGTGCGCCAAGAATGGTATCGCCCTGCAAACCTACATGAACCGCGCCGACCTCGGCGGCGGTGGCACGGTCGGCTCGATGGCCTCGGCGCTGATGGCCATGCCCGCAGCGGATGTGGGCGTGCCGATTCTTGCGATGCACTCGGCGCGCGAGCTCATGGGCGCGGCCGACCAAGAGGCGCTTTGCCGCCTGTGCGAAGTGTTCTTCGCTTCCTGAATTTGGCATGGCGGGGCGGCAAACTGTCGCCCCGCCGAGTTTGCATTGCACCCCGTAGGGGCGGACGACCCTGTCCGCCCGTCCGCCCGCGCGAAGCGCGGAAAAAGCCTTCCCCTCAAGGGGAAGGTGGCCGAGCGATAGCGAGGTCGGAGGGATTGTTAATTTAATAAAAGGCAATCCCCCAGTCTGCTTCGCAGCCAGCCCCCTTTGCACAAGGGGGCCTTTGCGGGGCGTCGAGGCGCCGCCCCTACAATCGTCTATCGTGGCGCATTATGTAGGGGCGGATATTATCCGCCCTCTTGTAGGGACCGGCGTCCCCGACGGTCCGTAAAGAATCGGTAGGGGCGGACGACTCTGTCCGCCCGCCTGCCCGCTTGCGGCGTATAAAAATCCCGGCAGATACGAAATTATCTGCCGGGGTTTTATCTTTCTATTCAAATTCT
>CAZGOO010000057.1:0-5922 GCA_964527505.1 uncultured Oscillospiraceae bacterium
TTCATTTCACACATTCCTCTCTGATCTCGGCGATCTGTTCGATGCCGGCGGCGCGAAGCACCTTCGACGGCTGCGCGGGAATGTTTTGCAAAAGCAGCTTCCCGCCGAGCGATTTCATCCGCCGCAGCGCGGAAATGACCACGGCGATGCCGCTGGAATCCATGAAGCTGACCTCGCGAAAATCCAGCACGCACTCCAGTGGCAGATACACATCGAGCTTTTGCGCGAGCTCCTGCATGATTTCGCGGGCGCAGTGGTGGTCGATTTCCCCGCGCAGGGCGACGGTTAAATGGCGGTCTTGAATATAGCTTGTGAATTTCATAAATTCCTCCGAAAAAAATCAGGCGCACACACCGTTTTTCGGTGTGTGCGCCCAGTATACGCCGAATTTGCCGCGCAACGCGTCGAAACGAGGCGCAAGGCGGGAATTATTCGGCAAACCATCGGTTTTCGGGAACATAAATTTCGGAATATTCGGGATTGGTGTAGCTCGGCGGAAGTCCCTCCACAAGCACCTGCACGGACGAAACGCCGTCAAGCGCGCACAAGGTGGCAATCAGGCACATGAGCATCCGCTTCTGCGACGCCTCCGTGCTGTGCAAAACGGCCTCCGCAGTCAGATCGACCACGCAGATTTCGCCGCTGAGCTTTACCGAGAGAATGCGCGTGCCTTCGGGGATGGGGTCTTCCAAGCCGTGCATCGCCTCAAAATCGAGCAGCGCGCGCACCGCCGCCTCCACGGCGGAGTATTTTTCGACGCTGACCGTGTAGGGCACGCTGACCAAAAGGCCGTTTGCGCGCTCGCAGGGGAAATAGAGGTCGATATCGAGGTAGTCGTCGGAGAGCCGACGCGAGAGCATGGCGCGGTTGTGCGTCAGCCGCTCGGGCAGCTTCATCGTGTGCAGGGCGGAAAGCTGCGTGCCGGACACCTGCAAGCGCACCGAGTCGATTCCCGGCAGACCCGTCAGGGAGTTGACGATGCTGTAAACCGCAAGGCGCGCTTCGTTGAAGCTCGCGTAGGCGCTCTCCTCGCGGAAAGCCGCCGAGAGATTCACCGTGCACACGCCGTCCTCGGAGACTTGGACGCCCAAAAGGAACGTCCCGTCGGGAATGCAGCTCGTCTCGCTGCGGCTCGTGTCGGAAAGAAGCTGCTCGAGCACATAGGCCGGAAGCTCGTCGTCGGTCATGGCGGCGACGGTCTGGCGCACGGGCGTCAGGTAGCGCCGCTCGCGGTCGGGATAGTAGAGCGTGATCTCGTCCTGCTGCGGAAGCATTCCCGTGTCGGTCAGAAGCAGGTCGCGCTCGGAGAGGGTGATGTCGTCCTCCGCGCAGCAGATGCGCACCCGCAGAACGCCGTCAAGCTGCAAAAGCGTTCGGGCGATGCAGGCATAGCCCTGCGTGCGGCGGTGCGCGGCTATCGTGCCGGTAAGGCTCAGGCAGACGACGGCGGTGCTGTTGTCCATATAGGCGTCGTCGAGCGTGCAGCCCCCGGCAAAAAGCACGCGCGCCTCCCCCGTCGGCTCAAAGGCGAGGTAGCGCTCCATCAGCACGCGCACGGAAAGCTGCGCGGTATCGCCGACGGACGCGCGGCGGGCGCAGAATGCCTCACCGGATTCGCCGCTCGGGAAATAGAAGTAGAAAGGCTCCTGCCCATTTCGCGCGCAGGCGGTCAGCAGCAGCGCACAAAGAAGAACGAGCGCGCAGATTCGATGTTTCATGCTTCTTCCTCCTGTGCGGTGCAGCGGGGAAAGCGGACGGTAAAGACCGTGCCGCCTGTGCCCGCGCTTTCCACGGCGATGGTGCCGCCGTTGCGCGCGACCATATCGTGGACGATGGAAAGGCCGAGTCCCGCGCCGCCGGCCGCGCGCGAGCGGGCCTTATCCACGCGGTAAAAGCGCTCGAAGATGTGCGCCTGCGCATCTATGGGGATGCCGGGGCCGTCGTCGGAAACGGTGAGGATGACCGCGTCTTCGGTTTTTGTCAGCGCGACCGTGGCGCTGCCGCCCTCGCGGTTGTATTTGATGGCGTTTTCCGCCAGATTGAACACGATCTGCGAAAGGTCGTCCTCCACAAGGCGCACGAAGCACTCCGGCTCGGCGCACACCTCAAGGCGAATTTCCCGCAATCGCGCCTGCGGGCGAAGCATCCGCACCACGCGCTGCGCCGCCGCGCCCGCATCGAGCACGCTGCGCTCCTCGGTCACGTTGCTGTCGATGCGCGTGAGGGTCAGTAGCTTTTGCGTCAGGCGGCTCAGGCGGTCGGCCTCGCGGCCGATGTCGCCGATAAATTCGCGCTCCGTGGCGCTGTCCATCTCGTTTTGCAAAATAGAATCCGAGAGCAGTTTGATGGACGCCAGCGGCGTTTTCAGCTCATGCGACGCATCGGAAACGAATTGTCTGCGCCGCTGCTCGGATTCGCTCAGGCGCGCCGAGAGGCGGTCAAATTCGCGGCCGAGCTGCGCAATCTCGTCGCTGCCGCGCAGCGCGATGCGCACGGAATAGTCCCCGCCGAGCATTCCGCGCACGCTCAAAACGATGTGGCGCAGGCGGCGGGAAAACGCGGTGGCAAACACAAGCGACAAAAGCACCACCGCAAGCTCGAGAATCACGGAGATGGTCAGAGTGGTTCGTTGCAGCGCGTAGAGGAAGGCGCCCTGCGTCGTTTCATATTCCATGAGATACACCGCGCCGATGACGCGCCCGTCGCGCGTCAAGGGCAGCGCCGTGCGGCATTCAAAGGCGCCGCGCTCATATCGGCCGTAGAAAACGTCGTATCCGTCCATCGCCGAAAGGATTTCCGGGAACAAAACGACCTTGCCCGCGGCGTTGCCGCTTTTGAGCGAATCGTAGAGCACCACGCACGACGCGTCCGTCACGACGGTGCGCGTGCTCAGAAGCTCCTCGAGCGATTCGATGGCGCCCGCTGCGCCGTCCTGCGTCAGCTCGTCTAACTGCAAAAGCGCGGCCGAAAGAAGCTGCGCCCTGCTTTTCTGCGACTCCTGCTGCGACTGAAAGACCATGTTGCGCATATTCGCCGAGGCATAGAGATTGAGCACAACCAGCGCGACGGCGGTGATGAGAATGTAAAGCAGCGCAAAGCGGAGCTGCGAGCTGCTGCGCAGCAGGGGGAGTTTGGATTTAAGCCTTGAAATAGTAGCCCACCCCCCACTTCGTCATCAGATACTCCGGCTCGGCGGGCACGGCCTCGATTTTTTCGCGGATGCGGCGGATGTGTACATCCACCGTGCGCACGTCGCTGCGGTATTCGTCGGCGCTCCAGACAAGGTCGAGCAGGTTTTCGCGCGAATACACGCGGTTCGGGTGCTTCATCAGAAGCTCCAGCAGGTCAAATTCCCGCGCGGTCAGCTCTATCGGCTTTCCGTCGCGGTAGACGTTGCGCTCGCCGGAGTCGAGCGTGAGCGCGCCGGCGGTGATGCGCTCGGCAGCGGGCGTGCCGGCGGTGCGGCGCAGGAGGGCGCGAATGCGCGCCTTGAGCTCCAAAATATTAAAGGGCTTGGTCAGGTAATCGTCCGCGCCGTGCTCAAAGCCGATGAGCTTGTCCATGTCCTCGGTGCGCGCGGTGAGCAGAATGATCGGCACATCCGAAAACTCGCGGATGCGGCGGCAGGCCTCGAGGCCGTCGAGCCCCGGCATCATGATATCAAGCACGATCAGCCGCACCTGCGGGTCGCGCGCCAGCGCGACGGCCTGAAGCCCGTCCGAGCCCGTCACGACGGTGTAGCCTTCGTTTTGCAGATTGAAGCGGATGCCTTTGACGAGCAGTTCTTCGTCGTCTACAACCAGAATTTTCATTTCGTTTCCTCCGATGTGTTCGGTGAGTGATTGACAGCGTCGGAATTTCCGACTATAATAATCGGGAGAAATTCTTTTGCTTTCTCCATTATAGCACAAAACGCTTGCCCGGGGCAATCGTTTCGTCGGAAATTCGGAGGTCAATATGAAAAAAATGCGCATTGCCTGTCTGCTTCTGGCGCTGTGTCTGCTCCTGACGGGGCTTTTGGGCGCGGTAAATGCGGACGATTCGGCGTTTACCGAGCTTCCCTCGGCGCTGCGTGAGTCGGCGTATCCCGCAGACCTCTCGGTCGATGGCAAAGCGGCGGCACTCATTGAGCTCAATTCCGGCGAGATCGTCTTTGCGCAGGACATCGACCGCGCGGTCTATCCCGCGAGCCTGACGAAGATCATGACCTGTATGCTCGCCCTGCGCTACGGCAATTTGGACGACGAATTGACCGTCTCGGAGGAAGCGCTCGCCGACCAGAAGCGCTATGAGCTCAAATGCACCCTGCTCGTCGGCGAGAAAATGACCCTGCGCGAGCTTCTTTACTGCACGATGGTCGCCTCGGTCAATGAGGCGTGCAATGTGATTGCCGAGTACATCGCGGGCGATATCGAGAGCTTCGTTGCGATGATGAACGCGCAGGCGGCGCAGCTCGGCATGGATTCGACCACTTTCCGCAACGCTCACGGGCTGCACGATGCGCAGCACGTGACCACCGTGCGCGACCTTGCGACGCTTGCGCGCTGGGCATGGAACAATGAGCAGTTCCGCGAATTTTGCACCACCACGAAGCACACCGTCCCCGCGACGAATCTCTCGAAAGAGCGCACGCTGAAAACCACAAATTATCTCGTCAGCAAGCTCATCACCGACCGCTACTATTATTCCCTCGCCGAGGGCATCAAAACGGGCTACACCAGCGCCGCCGGCGGCTGCCTCATCTCCACGGCAAGCCGCGGCAACGTGGAATTTCTGAGCATTTTCTGCGGCGGCAAGACCGTCGCCAACGACGACGGGACCTATACCGATATGCGCTTCGTCGAATCGAAGAAAATGCTGCAATACGGCGTGGAAAACTACACGCGCGTGCAGGTACTCTCCACGCTCGTTATGAGCGACCAGACGGAGGTGCTCTACGCCACGGGGCGCGGGAATGTCGTGGTGCATCCGGCGCAGGACGTTTCGGTGCTCCTGCCCGCGCAGGTTGACCCGGAAAAGATTGAAATCCGCGTGTCCTACGACACGCAGCCCGAAGCGCCTCTGGCGCAGGGCGAGCGCGTCGGCACGGTGCAGGCGGTTTATGAGGGCACGGTGCTCGCAGAGACGGATCTTGTGACCTTGACTGCCGTCGAGCGCCAGCCGAACGCCGGCACGAAGCCCACGCAGGAAGCGCCCACGGAGCCGACCGAGCCGACGGAGCCAACGGAACCGGAGCCCACCGAGCCTACGTCGCCTCCCGCCGAGCCCACGGCGCCCGAGGGAAAAAGCAAATCGGGCGCAATCGTTTTGCTGGTCGTTTTGGTTCTTGCCGTTCCCGTTCTGTGTATCATCGTGCTGCGCCAGTGGAATCGGCTGCAAAGCAGGAGGAAGCGCAAATGACGCAAAAAATGCAGGAACTTTTCTCGCAGTGCGTTTCCTGCACGCGCTGCCCCTTGGCGCAGACGCGCACGAACATGGTCTTCGGCGTCGGCTGCGAGCCTGCCGACATCGTTTTCGTCGGCGAAGGCCCGGGCGCGCAGGAGGATTTGCAGGGCGAGCCCTTTGTCGGCGCGGCGGGCAAGCTCTTAGACGAAATGCTCTACCTCATCGACCTCGACCGAACAAAATGTTACATTGCAAACATCGTCAAATGCCGCCCGCCGCAAAACCGCGACCCGCTTGAAAGCGAGCAGGACGCGTGCATCGGCTATCTTTTCGAGCAGCTTCGCATTCTGCGGCCGAAAATCGTCGTCTGCCTCGGGCGCATTGCCGCCATGCGGCTCATCAAACCCGATTTTCGCATCACGCGCGAGCATGGGCAGTGGTTCGTGCGCGACGGGGTGTACTACACGGCGATGTACCACCCGGCGGCGCTTTTGCGCGATGCGTCGAAGCGGCCGGATGCCTTTTCCGACCTGATGC
>CAZGOO010000058.1:0-5899 GCA_964527505.1 uncultured Oscillospiraceae bacterium
GCATTGTTTCGATTTTATTTCGCTTTCGGGCCGGCGGCGACGATGTGGGCGGGCATATTCGGATATTTCTTCGCGAAATTGTCCTCGAACATCTTTGCCAGCTTGTTGGCCTGCGCGTCGTAGGCCGCTTTGTCCGCCCAGAGGCCGCGCGCGTCGAGCATTTCGTCGGGCACGTTCGGGCAGGACGTGGGATAGTCCACATTGAAAATATCGTGGTGCTTAAATTCGACATTGTCGAAGTCGCCGCGAAGCGCCGCCGAAACCATCGCGCGGGTGTAGGAGAGCTTCATGCGCTTTGCGCCGTCGGCCGCGCTGCCGCCTGCCCAGCCGGTATTGACCAGATAGACTTTCGCGCCGCTTTCGCGGATGCGCTTGCCGAGCATTTCGGCATAGACCGCCGGGTCCATCGGCATAAAGGGCTCGCCGAAGAGCGTGGAGAAGGTGGGCTGCGGCTCGGTCACGCCGCGCTCGGTGCCCGCGAGCTTCGAGGTAAAGCCCGTGACGAAGTGATACATCGCCGCGTCCTCCGACAATCGGGAGATGGGCGGCAGGACGCCGAACGCGTCGGCCGTGAGGAAGATGACGACCTTGGGGATGCCGCCCACGCCCGGCACGGCGGCGTTGGAGATGTACTCGATGGGATAGCCCACGCGGGTATTTTCCGTGAGCGAGCCGTCGTCGAAATTCAGTTCACGCGTCTGCTCGTTCATCACCACGTTTTCCACCAGCGAGCCGAAGCGGATGGCGTGGTAAATTTCGGGTTCGTTTTCTTCTTTCAGATTGATGCACTTGGCGTAGCAGCCGCCCTCGATATTAAAAATGCCGTTTTCCGCCCAGCCGTGCTCGTCGTCGCCGATGAGCTTGCGCGCGGGGTCGGCCGAGAGGGTGGTTTTGCCCGTGCCGGACAGGCCGAAGAAGACGGCCGTCTCGCCCGTTTCGGGGTCCATGTTCGCCGAGCAGTGCATCGGCAGGATGTTTTCCTTGGTCAGAACGTAGTTCATCGTGGAAAATACGCTCTTTTTGATCTCGCCCGCGTACTGCGAGCCGCAGATGACGATCAGGTGCGCCTCATAGTCGATGATGATGGCGGCTTCGGAGTTGACGCCGTCGATTTTCGGGTCGCACTTGAAGCCCGGCGCGCACAAAACGGTGTAGTCCGCTTCGCCGTAGGCGGCGAGCTGCTCGGCCGTCGGGCGGATGAGAAGCTGATGGATAAAGAGGTTCTGGCTTGCCAGCTCGTTGACGATGCGGAATTTCTTCGTATGCGCGGAGTCTGCGCCGGCAAAGCCGTCGAATACGAAAATTTCGCGACCCTGCAAATAGGCGCAGAGCTTGCCGCGGATCGCGTCGAATTTTTCGCGACTGATGGGGCGGTTGACCTTGCCCCATGCGATGTCGTCGTGGACGGCGGGGGTATCGACGATGAACTTGTCGTTGGGCGAGCGGCCGGTGTACTTACCGGTGGTCACGACCAAAGCGCCCGTCGCGCTCAGAGCGCCTTCGCCGCGCCGAAGCGCCGCTTCGGTGAGCTGCGCGGGGCCGAGGTTGCGGTAGACCGCTTTCGGGGCGAGAATGCCCAGAGCTTCCAAGCCGTAGGTTTCCATGAAAGATGACCTCCTTATGATTCAAAACGGACGCGCGCCGCGCGCCTGCATTGCCTGCATTATAACACAGCGCGCGCGAAAATGCCAGCCTTTTCGATAAAAAATTATCGAAAAATTTTTTGCCCGCTTCTTCCGAGCGAAAAACGGCGCGCTATGGGCATTGCAGCATAATTTCGAGCAGAAAGCCGGCTCTTTTTTATAAAATTTTACCAAAATACTTTTGCAAAAAATCCGACCGCAGCGCGGTCGGATTTTCGTTTTTCAGAAATATCGATATTTTTTGCGTTTGGCCACGAGGAAGACGGCGCTTACCGCCACGGCCATGAACTCCGCCACGACGATGGAAATCCACACGCCGTCGATGCCCCAGAGCTCGGGCAGAATCAAAATCGCCGCAAGCTGGAACACGAGCGTGCGCAGGAACGAGATCAGCGCCGAGGTCAGGCCGTCGTTGAGCGCGGTGAAGAAGCCCGAGGCGTAGATGGCATAGCCCATGAAAAGGAAGCACAGAGAGAAGATGCGGAAGCCCGAAACGGTCAAATTCATCAGCGCTTCGTCGTAGCTGACGAAGAGCTTTGCCAGCGGCGTGGCGCAGACTTCGCCCGCCAAAATCATCGCGATGCCGAAAATGCCGATCATTTTCAGGCTTTTTTTCAGAAGTCCGCGCAGCTCCTCATGGTTCTGCGCGCCGTAGTGATAGCCGACGATGGGCGCGGTGCCGATGGAGTAGCCCATAAAGGCCGCCGAGAAAATCATGCTCACATACATCATCACGCCGTAAGCGGCGATGCCGTTTTCGGGTTCGTATTTCAGAAGCTGGATGTTGTAGAGCATACCGACGATGTTCATCGAAACGTTGCTCATAAATTCCGACGAGCCGTTCGTGCAGGCTTTGATGAGCGCCTTGCCGTCGAAGCCGCATTTGCCGAGGCGCAGGGTCGCGGCCTTTTTGCGCCCGAAGTACAAAATCGGGAAGAAGCCGCCGACCACTTGGCTCAGCGCCGTGGCCGCCGCCGCGCCGGCGAGCTTCCACTGCTGCGGCAGAAGCATCACGAGCACCGCGTCGAGCACCATATTCGTCACGCCCGCGCAGATGGTCACGACAAGACCGAGCTGCGGCCGCTCCGCCGTGACGAAGAAGGACTGAAAGAGATACTGCAAAATGTTAAAGGGCAGCGCGAGCATGACGATGGTCGCATACTGCACGGCGCACTCGAGCGTCTCGCCCTCGCCGCCGAGAAGCTCGGCAATCGGACGGATAAAGGCGATGCCCAGAGCCGCCAGCAGAACGCCGAGCGCGGCGGCGGTGTAGGTAAAGAGGGAGAAGAGGCGGTTTGCCTTGTCGGAATCGCCCTCGCCGAGCGTTTTGGCAACGAGCGCGGAGCCGCCGGTGCCAAACATGAAGCCGACGGTCGAGAGGATCATCAAAAAGGGCATGATGAGGTTGACCGCGGAGAACGGGACTTTGCCCGCGAAGTTGGAAACGAAGAAGCCGTCTACGACGCCGTAGATGGAGGTGAAGATCATCATCCCGATGGACGGGAGCGTGAAGCGCAACAGGCGCTTATAGGTGAAGTGATCGGAGAGTTGAATGTTCATTTTTCTTTCTCAAACCAGCGCCGCGCGAAGTCCGCGACGGCGGGAGCCAATTCTTTCGGATTCCACAAAGTGGTGTTTACGGTGAGGTGGTACGCGTTCGGGTCGCCCCACGGCGAGCCCGTGAGCAGTTCGCGCGTCTGCGCGCGCACTTTATCGACGGATTTCATTTTGCGCAGCAGCTCGCGGTCGGTCATCCGCTCGCCCTCGGGCGCAAAATTCCGGCAGCGCGCGAGCTTTGCCTCCTGCGAGGCGCAGACGAACACGGTAAAGGGCGAAAAATCGCGCAGAAGCACATCCGCGTTGCGCCCGACAATGACGCAGTCTTTGCCGAGAGCGGCGATTTCTTCGAGCACTTTTTTCTGCGCCAGCAGAAGCTGCACGGTCGATGCGTGCAGGTATTCCGCCGAGGTCAGCGTGCCGCGAAAGGTGATGGGCAGGTTTTTCCAGCCGTGGTTGCTCAGGCAACGCTCGGCGTAGGCGGGGTCTACCCCGCTTTTTTCCGCGATTCGGTAGAGGATCTCGCTGTCGTAGTAGTCACAGCACAAAAGGTCGGCCAGCCGCTTGCCCAGCTCGCGGCCGCCGCTTCCGAATTCGCGGCTGACGGTGAGAAGATTCATCGCACAAGCCTCCGTTTTCAGAAATTTTTCGGATTATATCGTGTTTTTTCGCAAAAGTCAAGGGCTTTTTTCAAATTTCGGAAAATTATTTTTCAATTATTTTTTCGGAAAGTTGAAAAAACGGGCAGGCGCCCGCCAGCGGGCAGATTCCGCATTTCGGGCTGCGCGCGGTGCAGATTTCGCGGCCGAAGAGCACGATGCGGTGGCAAAAGGCGCCGCTTTCGCGCGGGGGAATCACGCTGCGAAGCTGCATTTCGGCTTTTAGGGGGTCTTTCGTGCCGTCGGTCAGCCCCAAGCGGCCGCAGATGCGGATGCAGTGCGTGTCGCAGACGTAGCTCTCGCGGCCGTAGAGGTCGCCCAAAAGAAGATTTGCCGTCTTTCGCCCCACGCCCGGAAGGCGCAAAAGCGCAGCCATATCGTCCGGCACGCGGCCGCCGTGTTCGCTTCGTAAAATGCGGCAGCTTTCGACGATGTCTTTCGCTTTCTGCCGAAAAAAGCCGCAGGAGCGGACATATTCTTCCACTTCCGAAATTTCCGCGTCGGCAAAGGCGTCAAGGCTGTCAAAGCGGGCAAAGAGCGCGGGCGTGACGAGGTTGACGCGCGCGTCGGTACACTGCGCCGAAAGGCGCACGGCGATGAGCAGCTCATAGTCCTTCGCATAGTGCAGGGCGCAAAGCGCCTCGGGGTAGCGCGCTTCAAGCGCGCGCAGGATCAGTTCCGTTTTTTCCACGGCGTCGCCTCCTTATTTTTTGAACACCGCGCGCAAAAGCGCGCTGAAGCGCGGGCGGTTGCCGTACATCAAAACGCCCACGCGGTAAATCCTCGCGGCAAGCACGCCGATGCCCGCCGTCGAAGCAAGCAGGATTGCCGCCGAGAGCGCGACCTGCCACGCGGGCACGACGCTCATGGCAATGCGCGTGAACATCGCCATGGGCGAGGTAAAGGGAACGAACGAGCAGATTTGCATGGCAAGATTATCCACATTCGAGCCCGTGATGGAGAATACGACGAGGAAGAACGACGCCATGAAAAGAAGCGACAGGGGCAAAACCGCCGTGCTCACATCCTCCAATTTCGAGACGGTCGAGCCGACCGCGCCGTAGAGAAACGCATAGACAAAGAAGCCCAGCACGAAAAACAGCAGCATATCCCCCAAAAGCTCCGGCGGGATATTGAAAATCGACGCAATGAGCGCGTTCGATGCCCAAACGTCCGCATTGAGGCGGTAGCACACGAAAGCCGTGCCGAAAATGCACAAAAGCTGCGTGAAGCCCGCAAGGCAGGCGGCGAGCACCTTGCCGAACATCATGGCGTTCGGCTCGGCGGCGGTGATGAGCAGCTCCATCGCGCGCGAGCTTTTCTCCGTAGCGACGTTCGTGGCGACCATCTGGCCGTAGAGCATGATGACCATGTAGAGCGCCATGACCATAATATAAGTGTAGAGGAAATTCTGCATCTGGTCTTTGCCTAAATTTTCCGTGCGGTGGGTGATTTGCTGCGAGAGAATCTGCGCGCCGTCTTCAAGGTCGATGCCCGCTTCCTCCATCGCCGCAAGGCGGTAGTAGTTGAGCAAAATCGCGTCGATGACGGCGGTATTCTGGTCGTAGAGCGAAAGATTGTTTACATAATATGTGTAGCTCGTCAAGGATTCCAAAACCACCGCGCACTCGGCCTCGCCCGAGGCGATTTTCTCGCGCAGCGCTTCGTCCGATTCCTTGAAAATCAGCACCTCATAGTCCTCAAACGCGGCGGCAAAGGCAAGCGACATCTGCGAAAGCTCGTCATCCGCCGCAAAGAGCATCGTCTGCTTTTCTGCGGGCACCTCCGCCCCGCTGCCGAAAAGCGCCTGTACGCGCGGGAAGAACATCACCGCCACGATGGCAAGAACCAGAAAGAGCGTGATGCCCACAAAGGCTTTGCTTTGGGAATAGTTTTTCAGTTCAAATTTCAAAATCGTGCGAAACTGCTTCATCGGTTCCCTCCTCACACGCGCTCGCCCGCGTACTGCACGAAAATGTCGCCGAGCGTCGGCTCAAAAACGCGCACTTCGTCCACATCGTAGCGCTCGGAAAGCGCGCG
>CAZGOO010000059.1:0-5818 GCA_964527505.1 uncultured Oscillospiraceae bacterium
AATCAGGGGCGTATCGAATTGTTCGGCAAATTCAAGGCTCATTGCAGACCTCCGTAAAAATCAAACTCCGTATCATCCCTTCGTGACCATGGCGCGCAGGGCATAGCGCACCATTTCCTCCGTGGATGCATCGGGCGAGACGCCCTTGAGTGCGGTGGAAACTTCCGCGGCGGAATAGCCGAGCTCCTGCAAGGCGGCGTTGGCCAGCGCGGTTTTCGAGCCCTGCGCAGCGGGCGCTGCCGCCTTGGCGGCGGAAAAATCCGCGTCCGTGTCCGCGCCGAGCTTGTCCTTGAGCTCCAGAATGATGCGCTGGGCGAGCTTTTTGCCGATGCCCGGCGCGGCGGTGAGCGCCTTTTCGTCCTGCGAGAAAATACAGAGCGTAAAGCGCTCGGGCGTGGTCGAAGACAAAATTGCCAGCGCGGCTTTCGGGCCGACGCCCGTCACGCCGATGAGCAGCTCAAAGCAGCGCTTTTCCTCGCGCGTGGAGAAGCCGAAAATATCAAACGCGTCCTCGCGGACATTGCAATAGGTATAGAGCTTCGCGGGCTGCCCCGTTTGCAGGCGCGAGAGCGTGAAAGCGGTCGTGCGGCAGGCATAGCCCACGCCGCCGCAGTCGATGACGGCCACATCGCCGTCCACAAGTGCAAGCGTACCGTTCAAATAGTAAAACATATCATCCTCGATTGCTCAAAAGAGATGTGGCGCTGCGCGCGTGGCACAGCGCGATGGCGATGGCGTCGGCCGCGTCGTCGGGGCGCGGGACGGCCTGCAAATGAAGCAGCCTGCGGGTCATATCCATCACCTGCCGCTTTTCCGCTTTGCCGTAGCCGACGACGGCCTGCTTGACCTGCATGGGCGTGTATTCAAACAGCGGCACGCCCGCCCGCTCGATGGCAAGCAGAATCACGCCCCGCCCATGGGAAACGCCGATACCGGTGGTAATGTTGTGGCCCCAGAAAAGCTCCTCCACCGCCACGGCATCGGGCTTTGTCAGCTCCAAAAGCCGCGCCGTATCCTCATACAAAAGGTTCAGGCGCTTGGAAAACGGCATTTGCGCGGGCGTTGTAATCGTGCCGTAGCGCAAAAGCTGCGCGCCCGCGCGCTCCGATTGGAGCAGGCCGAAGCCCGTGGTGGCATAGCCCGGGTCGATTCCGAGAATGCGCATTTCAAAAGCCGAGCCACGAGCGCAGCGCATCCGGCCATTCCGGCCGCGCGATGCCGAGCAGCCACAAGGCGATGCCGAGCACCACAACGCCGAACAGGACCCACGCCAAAGCGCGCTTCCAACGCGGGCTGGGGATGTATTCGGGCTTTTCTTCCTCGAGGGGAAGCTCTTCGGGCAGAGTTTCGTTCTTGATTTCTTCGGACATTTTTTTCACCTCGCAGCTATCATATCACATTTTTCGGGATTTTGCATCAATTATTTCCGATTCGCTTGACATTTCGTTTTTTTTTTTTATAATAGATGAAATTTCAAAAACAGAAAGGAAACTGCACCCATGAAACAGCTTTCTCGCATCCTTGCGGCGCTTGTCTGCCTTGCGCTCGTCTTTGCGCTCGCGGCCTGCGCGCCGCAGCAGCCCGACCCCACCGATCCCCCCACGACCACCGCAGAGCCCACGCCCGAACCCACCCCGGAGCCGACGCCCGAGCCCACCGACCCTCCCGTCGTGTACGATTTTGAAAGCGACGATCTCGGCATCGTTGCGAAAATGCCCGAAAACTGGACGGTCGGCGACCTTGCCACGCTCGGCCAGCTCAGCGGCGTGACCGCCGACCCCGTGACCGAAGAAGCGCTGCAAAAGCAGTACGAAACTTCCGGCGTGGTGTTCGTGTTCTATGCCATGGAAGCCGGCGGCAATAATGTCAACGCCGTCAAAGAGCGCCTGAGCACCGCTATGGAGGTAGACGCCTACCTTGAGCTTGCCGTCCCGCAGCTTCTGAGCGCTCTTCAAAGCATGGGCGCGAGCGACCTCGTCTCCGAGCATTGCTCCGTCGCCTTTGCGGGCGCGCAGCAAAAGGGCGTTGCCCTCTCCTACACGCTCAACGGCGTGCAGATCTATCAGCGCTGCATCTTCCTGATTGCCGGCGACGCGATTTATAACTTCACCTTGACGACCGTCGGCGCAGATGAGACTGCTTCGCTCATCGACTGCTTCGGCGCAAAAGACTAAGTTCCCTTCTTCCCTGCCGAGCTTTCCTCGGCAGGGGATTTTTTTCGCATTTCGGGGCAAGCTATCGCGAAAAGGAGGGCTTGCCTTGCTGATTTCCTTTGTGAGAACGATGCTTTTATATATTGTGCTGGTTTTGTCCGTGCGCCTGATGGGAAAGCGCCAGATCGGGCAGATGGAGCCTGCGGAATTTGTGGTGACGATGCTCCTTGCAAACCTCGCCGCCATCCCGATGCAAGACAGCGGCATTCCGCTGCTGTCGGGGCTGGTGCCGATTTTCGGTATCCTCGGCGCGGAGCTGGTGCTCGCGGCGCTGGCGCTGCGCTTTGTGCCGTGGCGGCGGGTCTTTTGCGGGAAACCCGTCATTTTGATTGAAAACGGAAAAATTTTAGAAAAAAACTTAAGCCGCACGCGGGTCAATCTGGACGAACTGACAATGCAGCTTCGCGAAAAAGATATTTTTGACCTGACGACCGTCAAATATGCGATTTTGGAAACGAACGGCCAGCTTTCGACGCTGCTCTACGCGAAAGATGCGCCCGCCACGGCGCGCGAAGCGGGCATCGGCGTGCGGGAGAACGAATTTCCCGTCACGCTCGTCTCCTGCGGAAAGCTCCTGCGGCAGAATCTCGCGCCCGCGAAGAAAAGCGAAGCGTGGCTGCGCGAGGAGCTGCAAAGGCGCAACTGCCCGCTCAAATCGGTGCTGCTTCTGACGGTGGACGGCGCGGGGCGGGTCTATTTCGTGCGGCGGGAGGACATGAAATGAAATATTTCTGGATCGGGCTGGGCATTTTGGCGGTGGTGCTTTTCGGCTGCATTCTTCTGGGCAATCTCGTCCGTCTGGGCGTGCAGACGCCGTCGGCGCTTTTGTCGCAGGCGATGCAGGCTTTTGAATCGGGCAACGGGGACGAAGCCGCCAAGCTTGCGCAGCGCTCGTATGACTGCTGGCTTTCGCACAAGGGTCTGCTCTCTTCCCTCTTGAGCCACGAAACACTCGAGGACGCGACAAGCGGCTATATGCAGCTTCTCGGCTGCGAGGGCGAGGACTTTCGCAGCGCGTGCGCCGTTTTGCTGGCGCAGTTGGAGCATATTTCGGAATACGACAGCCTCTTTTTTTACAATTTTTTAATTCGCTGCTTTTGCTCTTGACCTTTTGCGGGGCAATGGTGTATAATGGTGTGGAATCGTGTCGGCGTAAGGCCGACTTTGCGGAGGTGCAGTATGGATACGCAGGCGCTTGACCGCAACTTTGTTGCCAACACCTATGCCCGCTTCCCGCTCGAGATCGTCGGCGGAAAGGGTTCCGTTTTGCGCGACGCGCAGGGAAAGGAATATCTCGACCTGTGCGGCGGCATTGCCGTCAATGTGTTCGGAATGTGCGACGAAGGCTGGACGCAGGCCGTCAAAGACCAGCTTGACCGCTTCGCCCACTGCTCGAACTATTATTATTCCGAGCCCGCTGCGCGCCTTGCGCAGATGCTCTGCGCGCGCACGGGGATGCAGAAGGTTTTCTTCTCCAATTCCGGCGCGGAGGCAAACGAATGCGCCATTAAAACCGCCCGCAAGTGGGCGAAACAGGAAAAAGGCATCGAGCGCGCCACGATCATCACGCTGAAAAACAGCTTCCACGGCCGCACGCTTGCCACCGTCGCCGCCACGGCGCAGGGGAGCTTCCACAAAGACTTCCTGCCGCTGATGCCGGGCTTTGTCGAGGTCGCCGTCGGCGATGTCGAGGCGCTCGAGCGCGCCGCCCGCGAAAAAAGCTGCGCGGCGATCCTCTTTGAGTGCGTGCAGGGCGAAGGCGGCGTTTTGCCCATCGGGCAAAGTTTTGCCGATGCACTTACGCGCGTTGCGCGGGAAAACGACCTGCTTCTCATCGCCGACGAAGTGCAGCTCGGCACGGGTCGCAGCGGCGCGCTCTACGGCTACCTGAACTACGGCCTCAAGCCCGACCTCGTCTCCACGGCCAAGGGCCTCGGCGGCGGCCTGCCCCTCGGCGCGACGCTTTTCGGCGCGCGCGTGGCAGACGTTCTGTGTCCGGGCGACCACGGCTCCACCTTCGGCGGCAACCCCGTGTGCTGCGCGGGCGCGGTGAACATTCTCAGCCGCATCGATGAGCCGCTGCTTTGCGGCGTGCGCGAGCGCTCCCGGTACATTTTTAGCGCCCTTTCTTGCGCAAAGGGCATTCAAAGCGTCAGCGGAATGGGGCTGATGCTCGGCGTGCAGACCAATATCCCCGGCCGCGCGCTTGCCGAGCGGCTGATGCAGCGCGGCGTTCTCGTCGCGACGGCCAAGCAGAAGATTCGCCTTCTGCCCGCGCTCAATATCCCCATGGAACAGTTAATTACCGCCGTGCAGATTCTCAAAGACTGCGCCGCGGATTAGGAGGACAAACATGAATCTCAAAGGCAAGAACTTTCTGACCCTGCTCGACTTCACCCCCGAGGAGATCACCGGACTTCTCGACTTGGCTGCAAAGCTCAAGGCAAAAAAGCGCGCCGGCATCCTGCATGAGGATTTCCCCGGCAAGTCCATCGCCCTGATCTTTGAAAAGACCTCTACCCGCACCCGCTGCTCTTTTGAGGTTGCCGCGTATGACCTCGGAATGCACGTTACCTATCTCGATCCCTCCGGCTCGCAGATCGGCAAAAAAGAGTCCATCGCCGACACCGCGCGCGTTCTCGGCCGCCTCTACGACGGCATCGAATACCGCGGCTTCGACCAGACCATCGTTGAAGAGCTTGCCAAGCACGCGGGCGTTCCCGTCTGGAACGGCCTGACCAACGAATATCACCCCACGCAGATCCTTGCCGATATGCTCACCATCCGCGAGCACTTCGGCGAGCTCAAGGGCAAGACCCTTGTCTTTATGGGCGACTGCCGCTACAACATGGCAAACTCCCTCATGATCGGCTGCGCCAAGCTCGGCCTGAACTTCGTTGCCTGCGGCCCCGAGGGCTATTTCCCCAATGCCGAGCTCATCGCTCGCTGCGAAGAGATCGCCAAGGAGACCGGCGCAACGCTGCGCTTCGAGACTGACCCGATGAAGGCCACCAAGGGCGCCGATGTGATCTACACCGACGTTTGGGTTTCCATGGGCGAGCCGATGGAAGCATGGGACGAGCGCATCGAGAAGATGCTGCCCTATCAGGTCAACGCGAAGCTGATGGCAAATGCCGACGAGAACGCCGTGTTCATGCACTGCCTGCCCGCGTTCCACGACCTCAACACCGGCGTCGGCCGCCAAATCGGCGAGCGCTACAAGCTCGACGCGCTGGAAGTGACCGACGAAGTGTTTGAATCCAAGCAGTCGATCGTGTTCGACGAGGCCGAAAACCGTATGCACACCATCAAGGCCGTCATCGCCGCCACCATCTGAGCATAATGCAAAGCGGGGCTGCGCGCAGTCCCGCTTTTTCTATCATTGTAAGGAGTCGGATATGAAAATTCACGAATCTGCGGAAAACTACCTCGAGACGATCCTCGTGCTGCAAAAGCGCATGGGCGCGGTGCGCTCGATCGACATCGCAAACGAATTGGAATTTTCCAAGCCGAGCGTGAGCATCGCGATGAAAAATCTTCGCGAGCACGGCTATATCCAAGTGGACGAAAACGGCTATATCACGCTCCTTGCCCCCGGGCTTGCC
>CAZGOO010000060.1:0-5783 GCA_964527505.1 uncultured Oscillospiraceae bacterium
AAAAGGCTTCCCTGCGGGAAGCCTTCGGCGGGGGCATGCCCCCGCCCTACATGGTGCGCGGGCGGACAGGGTCGTCCGCCCCTACCATTTGATTTTGCGGACCGTCGGGGACGCCGGTCCCTACAAAGCAGGGGCGGATGATATCCGCCCCTACGAGGGTGCAAGGTGGGCGTTATTTTTCGGAGCGTTGGAGTGTCAGCGTATTGCTCGCGAGGTCGTAAGAGACGGTATCGCCCCATTTTCTGCGGAACACGAAGCTGAGCGTTTTGTCCGTGTTGTTGAACACGATCGACCACTGCGTGTTGCTCGTCAGACCCTCTTCGCTCGGCGCCTGCGAAGCCGCAACCAGCGCCTGCCACGCGGTGTCCTCGTCAAAGCGCCCGTCGGCGTCTTCAAAAACGGCCTCAATCTTGTCGTAGCGCTCTTTTCCGTGGCCGTAAATGCCGTTTTTGCCGCTTTGCGTGACCTTATCGGTATACATGGCGAAGAAATTCGTCACCGTGCGCACCGATGTGACGACCATCTCGCGCGTTTCGCTGTGGCAGTCCCATTCCACAACTCTGCCGTCTCCCGAGGCGTCGTTGATGTAGAAATGGTAGTCTCTGCCGGAGCTTGCAATCATGTCGTACTGCTTGAGCAGGTCTACGGCCTCCTGCGTGGATGCGGCTCTGTCGAGCACCAGACGGATGGCAAGCGTGGTGCTGATATTGGGCTTGTCGGTATCCTGCGCGGTGGGTTCGCTGTCGAGCGTGAGCACGGCGATGGAGACGCCTTTTTCGTTCATGCCGTCCAAGCAGATGAACGGCGCGGTGAGGCAGGCGAGCTTGGATTTGATGCCCGCATCGGCCTCGCTCACATTGATGTTATCGAGCGCCGCAAACGCGACCGACTTGTAGCCGTTTTCGGGCGCGCAGGAAACCAGCATGACGGAGGTATCGTAACGGAAGTCGTAGTTTCTGCCCATCAGATTATCGCCGTCGTCGGTTTGGATGCCGAACGCGCTGCAACTGAACTCGGGCGCCTTGATTTTGACCGGAAGAAGCGGCAGCGCCTCTGCAAGGACGGCGTCGATAAACGCCTGCGTATCGGTGATGCCGTAGTCGATGATATCATCGAGGCTGTAATCGTATTCGATGTTCATGCGGTAGAGATTGAAGCCGCCGTCGTAATTCGTGACGGGTTCAATGGTCGAAATGGTTTGGAAGCGACCTGCATAGACGGCGGCAAAGATGCCGACGGCCACAACGACAACTGCGAGGAGGCTCAAAAGGACGATAAGGATCACTTTTCCCGGCGATTTCGATTTTTTCATGGCGTTTGACTCCTTTTTTATGATTTTGATGCCTTGCATCATGAAACCGTTCCTTTTGCATTATAGCACGATTCGGTTAAAAATGCAACAGTTTTGTAATACTTATGAAATTTTTCAAAAGGCGGCACAGCCGAAGCCATGCCGCCTTTGAAATTTTTATGCCGCTTCCCTTTTCAGGCTTCCACGCGGAAATTGAGCGTAATCGCGTCGTTTTTCGGCACGAGGCGGCGGTAGCGCACGCCGGCCGCATCGAGCATCCGCTTCGACGCGCGGGTCGATTCGCTTTCTGCATATTTATCCGAAAGATACAAAATCTCCGAAATGCCGCTCTGGATGATGGCCTTGGAGCATTCGTTGCAGGGAAACAGCGCCACATACAGCCGCGCGCCGCGAAGTACGCGCCCGCCGGCGTTCAAAATGGCGTTGAGCTCCGCGTGGACAACGAAGGGATATTTCGTCTCCGCCCCGCTGCGCTCCCACGGAAATTCGTCATCCGAGCAGCCGTTGGGCAGGCCGTTGTAGCCGGTGGAGATGATGATGTTTTCGGGCGAGACGATGCACGCGCCGACCTGCGTGTTGGGGTCTTTGCTGCGGTTGGCGGCGAGCAGGGCGATGCCCATGAAATATTCGTCCCACGAAATGTAATCCTGTCGTTTCATAATGCGTTCCTCAATCCTCCTCGGGCAGGCGGTCGAGCTTCTGCTGCCTGAGCCAGATTTTCATCACAAGGCCGTGCGGCAGGAGCTTGACCAGCCGCACCTGATTGCGAATGCGCAGACCGTGGACGGAAACGTCCTTTTTCGAGCGGTAAAGGTCGCGCAGTGCGGTATTCATCACGTCACCCGGCTCATAGATCTTGTTGTAGTAGCTCACGGCGGTCGCGTCGGTCTTGAGCGCGTGCTCAAAGAACTCCGTCTTGACCCAGCCGGGGCACACGGCCATCACGCGAATGCCGCGCGGGGCAAGCTCGCGGGCAAGAGCGCGGGTGTAGCTCAAAACGAACGCCTTGCTCGCGGCATACACATTCAGATACGGCACGGGCTGGAACGCCGAAAGGGAGTCCAGATTCATCAGCTTCGCGCCCCGGTGCATATAAGGAAGCGTGCGCTGCGTCATGGAAACGAGCGCCTTGCAGTTCAGGTCAATCATCGCAAGCGCGTCCTCGGTGGAAATTTTGTCGTAGCGGCCGAAGCGGCCGAAGCCCGCGATGTTGGCCAGAAGGCCGACATCGGGACGCGTGGCGTCAAGAAGCTGAGAATAGTATTCCAGTGCTTCTTCGTCGGACAGGTCGAGCCCGACCACGCGCACGGGAAGCTCCGATTCCATTTTCACCTCTTCCAGCCGCGCCGTGCGGCGCGCGATGACCCAAACCTCGTCAAAGCGCTCCCACTGCGGCAGCCGCCGCACAAATTCGCGCCCCATTCCCGAGCTTGCGCCCGTAACAACTGCAATTCTCATAGCCTTTTACGAACCTTTCGTTTTTTCTGTTATTGTACCACAGATCTGCGCGCTGTCAATAAAAAGACGCGTCGGGGCGTTGATTTTCCTGCCGGGCTATGCTAAAATAGGGGCTGCGCGATGCGCAAAAACCGACGATGCGAGGCTTTTTATGACCTATCTCGGAAAACTGTGTCTGACCTTTCTGATTTCCATGCTGCCCGTGGTGGAGCTGCGCGGCGGCATTCCTTTCGGCATTGCCGCAGGGCTTGACCCGTGGGTGGCTTTCGCCGTGTGCGTGGCGGGAAATATGCTTCCCGTGCCCTTTATCCTTCTTTTCATCCGCCGCATTCTCGCGTGGATGAAAAAGCGCCCGAAACTCGGCAGGCTTGCCGAAAAGATTGAGTCGCGCGCGCAGCGAAAAAGCGCCGGCGTGCAAAAAAGCGAGCTTGTGGGGCTGTGCCTCTTTGTGGCTGTTCCCCTGCCCGGCACGGGCGCGTGGACGGGCGCTTTGATCGCCGCTTTGATGCAGATGCGCCTCAAGCGCGCGCTTCCGACCATCTTTGTCGGCGTTTTGATCGCGGGCATTTTGCTCACACTCGCCGCCACGGGCGTAAAAGTCTTAGGCTTCATCCTCTGATTTTTTCGCAAAACGGGGAACCTTTCGCGCGCGGGCGCGTCTAAGAAGCAAATCCCGAAAGGAGCTTCGATATGAAACGAACCGTTTTGTCCGTCCTGCTGCTCGGAGCGATGCTTGTGTCGCTGTGCGCCTGCGCAGCGCAGCCCACACCCGACACGCCGCCGACCGAACCTCCGACAAGCGGCGAAACAATCGAGCCGAAAGGCGACATCTCCGTGCAGATCAAGCGCGAGCCCGTCACGCTCGGTGTCGTGACCGCCGAGCAGAACGCCGCCGTGGCGGAATTTGCCCTGCGGCTGGTGCAAAGCACCTACAACAAAAACGAAAACAACATCCTCTCCCCCGAATCCATCCTGACCGCCCTGACCCTCGTTGCCAACGGCGCGCAGGGCGAAACGCTTCGCCAGCTCGAGTCGATTTTCGGCATGAGTTTGGACGAAATGAACAACCTCTTCGCCACGCGCGACATGGGCGAGGAATTTTCCTCGGCAAACGCCGTGTGGTTCCGCGAGGGCTTCCCCGTTCAGGCGGAGTTTTTGCAGAAAAACGCCGACTATCTCGGCGCGAGCACCTATCAGTCCGCGTTCACGCAGCAGACGGTGAACGAAATCAACGCATGGGTTAAGGAGCACACAAAAAACCGCATCGAGCGCCTCATCGACAATCTTTCGCCCGATGCGAAGCTGGTTCTGGTCAACGCGCTGACCTTTGACGCGAAGTGGCAAAGCCCCTACACCGAAAAGGATGTGCTGCACGGCGTGTTTTACGGCGCGGACGGCGCGCAGGAGGTTTCCATGCTCTCCTCGCGCGAGCACAGCTACCTCAACGACGGAAAAGCCGTCGGCTTCATCAAAAACTACGAGGGCGGGCGCTATGCCTTCGCGGCGCTCATGCCGAACGAAAACGTGTCCATGCAGGAGTATCTTGCGGGGCTCACGGGCGAAACGCTGCTTGCAACTTTGAAAAACGCACAAAACTGCTCCGTCATCGCCAAAATACCCAAGCTCAAGACCGAGTGCAGCTTTGAAAGCCTGCGCGAAGCGCTCGAGGGCATGGGCGTCACCGACCTCTTTTCCCGTGATGCCGCCGATCTGAGCGGCGTTTCGGAAGAGGATGCACTCTATGTTTCCTCCATCGTCCACAAGACTTTCCTGCAAATCGACGAAGAGGGCACGAAAGCCGCCGCCGCAACGGGCAACACGATGAATTCCATCACCTCCGTCGAGCCCGAGCCGAAAGTCGTCACGCTCGACAGGCCCTATCTGCTTCTCATCTACGACCGCGAGAGTGACAGCATCCTCTTCTGCGGCGTCATTAACCGCGTCGAGTAAGCGCACCTTTGTGAAAAACGCGGGCATGAGCTTGCCTCATGCCCGCGTTTTTTCGATTCTGCGCATCCGGCGAGAATTGTTTCTTGCAATGCGGAAAAAGTTCTGTTATAATACTTAGACGGGCAGGAAGCACAGGCTGCAAAGCAGAATTCCCACCACCGGGATGATGCACCCCACCACGAGCTGCGCAGGCGTGTGCCTGCCGAGTTTTTTGCTCGACCAGAAGATGGGCGTGAGCAGAAAATAGCCCAAAAGGAACCACGGGCTGACGAAAAACGAGAGCATCGCAATCGGCCCCGAGCAGCCGCAGGTGTGGCCGCTTGCCTTAAAATGGAAAATCGTCGTAACGGCCAGCGCCGCTCCGGAGAAGAGGTAGGTGCCGAGCATCACCTTTTCCACGGCCGCGCCGCCCGAGAGCATTGCGACGAGAAAGCCGCCGATGTAGCCGACGAGGGAAAAGACCAGCGCCAGATTTCGCTGCGCGCGGCGCCCTTTTCTGCGCAGCGGCGGCACGAGCGCCGCCACGGGATAGGCCAGAAGCGGCAGCCCCGTCAGGAAAAAGAGCGCGGAAAGATAGTGCCCCAAAGAGGCGAAGCTCCCGTCATAAAGGACATATAAAAGCGTGCTCAAAAGCGCCGCGAATACGGGCGGCGTGGTCAGCACGCGCACGAACTTTGCAAGCTGCTGCACAGCGGTTTTGGCTTTCATTGGCAAACCCTCCGATTTTCAAAATTCCGACTTTCGGTCGAAAACTTGCGGGGCGCTTTGCCCCTGCGACGCCAGCATAGCACACGCGCCCCCTTTTGTCACGCCCGCCGTCGTGGAGCGCGCCCCACAGGCAAAAGAGAGGCACTCCACCGCCGCGAGAGAGGCACTCTACTGTCAGTAGAGTCCTTGCGGCACAAGGCTTTTCGCCATTTTTGCACTTTTCGGAAAGGACTCCCCTCCCCTATGAACGAAGAACGCCTCCGGCAGCTCATTGCCGAAAACATCGGCTACTACCGCCGTCAAAACGGCGACACGCAGGCCGATCTTGCCGAGAAACTCAACTACTCCGACAAGT
>CAZGOO010000061.1:0-5782 GCA_964527505.1 uncultured Oscillospiraceae bacterium
TACGGTCGCCGAAGAGCTGGGTGATGAGGCGGGCGTAGCTCGTCTCGGCGCAGCCTGCGCAAGAGCCGGAGAATTCCAGCATGGGCTGCATGAACTGGCTGCCCTTGACGGTGAGATCCTGCATATCCTTCTTGTCGGAGACCTTGGAGACGCAGTAGTTGAACACATCCTGCTGCGCAAGCTCGCCCTCCTGGGCGACCATGGTGAGCGCGTTCACCGGGCACTGGCCGATGCAGACGCCGCAGCCCATGCAGTCGAGCGGGGAGATGGCCATGGTGTACTTGTAAACGCCCTTGCCCTTACCGGCCTTGATGTCAACGATCTTGGCAGCGGCGGGCGCATTCGCGGCCTCTTCCTCGGTGAGAGCGAAGGGACGGATGGTGGCGTGCGGGCAGACGTAGGCGCAGTTGTTGCACTGGATGCACTTCGTCTCGTCCCATTCGGGAACGGTCACGGCAACGCCGCGCTTCTCATAAGCGGAGGCGCCGAGCTGGAACTGGCCGTCCACATAGGGAGTGAACGCGGAAACGGGCAGGCTGTCGCCGTCCATCTTGCCGACGGGGATGAGAATGTCGTTGACCTGCTTGACAAGCTCGGCCTTGCCCTCGAGGGCAGCGGCGGCGGTGTTGTCGCAAGCCTCGGCCCACGAAGCGGGAACGTCGATCTTCACGAACGCGGTCGCGCCGGCGTCGATGGCGTCCCAGTTCTTCTGCACAACGTCCATGCCCTTCTTGAGGTAGGAATGCTCGGCGGCATCCTTCATATGACGGATGGCCTCTTCCTGCGGCATGACCTTGGCCAGAGAGAAGAACGCGGACTGGAGGATGGTGTTCGTGCGCTTGCCCATGCCGACCTTGTTGGCAAGGTCAATGGCGTTGATGAGGTAGAGCTGGATGTTGTTCTGTGCGATGTAGCGCTTCGCAGCGGCATCGAGGTGATGCTCGAGCTCTTCCATCGTCCACTGGCAGTTGATCATGAACACGCCGCCGGGCTTGACATCCTGAACCATCTTGAAGCCCTTGGTGATGTAGGAGGGGTTGTGGCAGGCGACGAAGTCGGCCTTGTTGATGTAGTACGGGCTGCGGATGGGCTTATCGCCGAAACGCAGGTGGGAGATGGTGACGCCGCCGGTCTTCTTGGAGTCGTACTGGAAGTACGCCTGCACGAACTTGTCGGTGTTGTCGCCGATGATTTTGATGGAGTTCTTGTTTGCACCGACGGTGCCGTCGCCGCCGAGGCCCCAGAACTTGCACTCGATGGTGCCTTCGGCTGCGGTGTTGGGCGCGGGCAGCTCTTCAAGGGACATATTGGTCACATCGTCCACGATGCCGATGGTGAACTGACGCTTCGGCTGCGCCTTAGCCAGCTCCGCGTAAACGGCAAAGACGGATGCGGGGGGCGTATCCTTCGAGCCGAGGCCGTAGCGGCCGCCGATGACGGAGATCTGCTTGCCGGCGTTGGCAAGAGCGGTCACGACGTCCATGTACAGAGGCTCGCCCTGCGCGCCGGGCTCCTTGGTGCGGTCGAGAACGGCGATGGACTTGCAGGTGGCGGGGATGGCTTCGATGAGCTTTTCGGCCGCGAACGGGCGGAAGAGGCGAACCTTGATCAGGCCGACCTTTTCGCCGTGGGCGTTGAGGTAGTCGATGACTTCCTCGGCCACGTCGCAGATGGAGCCCATGGCCACGATGACACGCTCTGCATCGGGCGCGCCGTAGTAGTTAAAGAGCCGATAGTCAGTGCCGAGCTTGGCATTGACCTTGCCCATGTACTTTTCAACGACTGCGGGCAGCTCGTTGTAGTACTTGTTGCAGGCTTCGCGGTGCTGGAAGAAGATGTCGCCGTTTTCGTGGCTGCCGCGGGAAGCGGGGTGATTCGGGTTGAGGGCGTGCTGACGGAACTCGGCAACGGCGTCCATGTTGCACATTTCCTTGAGATCTTCGTAGTCCCAAACCTGAATCTTCTGAATCTCGTGGGAGGTGCGGAAGCCGTCGAAGAAGTTGAGGAACGGAACCTTGCCCTCAATGGCGGCCAGATGCGCCACGGGAGACAGGTCCATAACTTCCTGAACGTTGCCCTCGGCCAGCATGGCGAAGCCGGTCTGGCGGCAGGCGTAAACGTCGGAGTGGTCGCCGAAAATGTTCAGCGCGTGGGTGGAAACGGTTCTCGCCGAGACGTGGAACACTGCGGGCAGCAGCTCGCCTGCGATCTTATACATATTGGGGATCATCAGCAGCAGGCCCTGCGAAGCCGTGTAGGTGGTGGTGAGCGCGCCTGCGCCCAGAGAGCCGTGGACGGTGCCTGCGGCGCCGGCCTCGGACTGCATCTCAACGACCTTCACGGTGTTGCCGAAGATGTTCTTTCTGCCGTTTGCGGACCACTGGTCCACATAGTCCGCCATCGGGCTCGAGGGCGTGATGGGGTAGATGCCGGCTACTTCCGTAAAGGCGTAGCTGACATGGGCGGCAGCGGTATTGCCGTCCATCGTTTTGAGTTTACGTGCCAAAGTGAAATACCTCCTAAAGTATTTTGGTTCACACAAAACCATTGTACCACCGCTTGGCCGTTTTGTAAATCACAAAAAACGCCATAAAGCGTAAATTTTGTGAAAATTCCTCGAAAATTTGTTTTTTCGGAGCGGAGATTTGATTTTTCCGTTGAAATTCGGCGCGCTTTGCGCTATGATAAGCACAGAAAGAGAGAAAGGAGCGTGCGCTATGCTCAGTAGACTCGATTCTCTGGGACTGAGCGGCATTTCCGGCTACCGCGTGAGCGTGGAGTGCTTTATTTCCACGGGCCTGCCCGCGTTCGATATCGTGGGTCTGCCCGATGCGGCGGTCAAGGAGGCACGCGAGCGCGTGCGCGCCGCCATCAAAAACAGCGGCTATAAATTTCCCGTCAGCCGCATTACGCTCAACCTTGCGCCCGCAAACACGAAAAAATCCGGCACCTTATACGACCTGCCGATTCTTTTGGGCATTTTGGCCGCGACGGAATTTTGCCGATTGCCGAAAGAGCCCTCGGCATTTCTGGGCGAACTGAGCTTGGAGGGAAATCTGCGCCCCGTTGCGGGTGTGCTTCCGATGGCCATCGCCGCGCGAAAATCGGGCATCCGCGCGCTCTATGTTCCCGCGGAAAACGCCCGCGAGGCGACGCTTGCCGGGCGGGATTTGACCGTTTACCCGGTGAAAGATGTTCGCAGCCTTGTGCTGCATCTGCGCGGGGAGGTGTCCATCGCGCCGGAGCCGGAGTGGACGCCCGAAGAGGACAGCGAAGAATTTCCCGATTTTGCCGATGTCAAGGGGCAGGAGAATGTGAAGCGCGCGCTCGAAATTGCCGCCGCAGGGGCGCACAATGTGCTGCTCGTCGGCCCGCCGGGCTCGGGCAAGAGTATGCTGACGAAGCGTCTGCCGTCGATTTTGCCCGATATGACGCGCGAAGAGGCGCTGGAAGTGACGCAGATTCATTCCGTCATGGGACTTTTGACGGCCGAGCGGCCGCTTGTTTCGCGCAGACCCTTCCGTGCGCCGCATCACACCATTTCCTCTGCGGGTCTGACGGGCGGCGGCTCGAATCCGCGCCCGGGCGAAATTTCGCTGGCGCATCGGGGCGTTCTGTTCCTCGATGAATTGCCCGAATTTCGCAAGGAGACGCTCGAAGTGATGCGTCAGCCGTTAGAGGACGGCGTTGTGACCATCTCGCGCGCGAGCGGCACGGCGGAATTTCCCAGCCGCTTTCAGCTCGTTTGCGCGATGAACCCATGCCGCTGCGGCTGGTACGGCGACCCCTCGGGGCGCTGCGTGTGCTCGGCCGCGTCGGTAAGCAGCTATCTTTCGCGCATTTCCGGGCCGCTTCT
Source organism: uncultured Oscillospiraceae bacterium (assembly GCA_964527505.1). Taxonomy (GTDB): domain Bacteria; phylum Bacillota; class Clostridia; order Oscillospirales; family Oscillospiraceae; genus JAZOXB01. The sequence continues at coordinate 3,857 of CAZGOO010000061.1, forward strand.
TGACCGAATTGACATCATCGTCGAAGTTCCCGCGCTCAATTTCGAGGAGCTTCGCTCGCACGAAATGCCCGAATCCTCCGCGCAGGTCAAGCAGCGCGTCGAAGCGGCGCGCGCCATTCAGCGCGAGCGTTTCCGCGAAAGCGCCCGCTGCCGCTGCAACGCAAATATGCAGGCCGCAGAGCTGCGGAAATACGCCTCTTTGGACGACGAAAGCGCCGTTTTGATGAAACAGGCGTTCGACGCGCTCGGTCTGACCGCCCGCAGCTACGACCGCATCCGCAAGGTCGCGCGCACCATCGCCGACCTCGACGCAAGCCCCGAAATTCTGCCTCAGCACATCGCCGAGGCCATCCAATACCGCAGCTACCGCTATGCGCAGGGCTGACAAAACAGGAAATTACGGAGAACAGTGTTATGAACGAAATGTTTTTGCTCAAGCTCGGTGAGATCGTCCTCAAGGGCGGCAACCGCTTTCAATTTGAAAACCGCTTAAAGACGAATGTTGCCCGCAGAATGCGCCCGTTCGGCGATTTTCGCATTTCCATCGTGCAATCGACGGTGTTCGTCGAACCGCAGAGCGCCGAGTGCGACGTAGACGGCGCGTGGGAAGCCTGCCGCTATATTTTCGGCGTGGTCAGCCTTTGCCGCTGCCGCCCCTGCGAAAAGTCGCTCGATGCGATTTTCGACGCCGTCATGGCCTACCTCGGAGACGACCTTGCCTGCGCGCGCTCCTTTAAGGTGGAGTCCCGCCGCTCGGATAAGCGCTTCCCGCTGACTTCCATCGGCATCTCTCAGGCCATCGGCGGGCGCATCGCAGAGGCGCTGCCGCAGGTGCGTGTGGATGTTCACAACCCCGAATACACCGTCTTTGTTGAGGTGCGCGACCACGCGGCCTATGTCCACGGCCCTGCCGAGCCCGGCGCCGGCGGCCTGCCGACGGGCGTGGGCGGCAAGGCGATGCTCCTTTTGTCGGGCGGCATCGATTCGCCCGTCGCGGGGCAGATGATCGCCAAGCGCGGCGTGGAGCTGGAGTGCGTCCACTTCTTCTCCTATCCCTACACGAGCGAGCTTGCCAAAGACAAGGTGCTCGAGCTTGCGAAGATTATGTCGCGCTACTGCGGCAGAATGTCGGTCAACATCGTCGGCTTCACGGAGATTCAGGAAGCCATCCGCGACAACTGCCCCGAGGAATTTTTTACCTTAATCATGCGCCGTTTTATGATGAAAATTTCCGAGATTCTTGCCCGCCGCCACGGCTGTCAGGCGCTTGTGACGGGCGAAAACCTCGGTCAGGTCGCGTCGCAGACCATGGAGGCCATGGCCGTGACGGGCGCGTGCGTGGATCTTCCCATTTTCCAGCCGCTTATCGGCATGGACAAGGAGGAGATCGTCACCCGCGCGCGCAAAATCGGCACGATGGAAACCTCCATCTTGCCCTATGAGGACTGCTGCACGGTCTTTACCCCGCGCCACCCGAAAACGAAGCCGACGGTCGCGCAGGTAGACGCGGCCTGTGCCTCTCTGGATTTTGACGGGCTCATCGAGCGCGCGCTTGCCGCGACGGAATTGGTGCGGGTGCGCTACCATGGATAAAGCCGTCATCGACGCGCTTTGCGCGCGCAATGCCACCCTTGCCACGGCGGAAAGCTGCACGGGGGGCCTGCTCGGAAAGCGCCTGACGGATGTGCCGGGCGCGTCGCGCGTGTATCTCGGGGGTGTGGTGAGCTATGCCTACGCGGTCAAGCGGGAGCTTCTGGGCGTGGACGCGGCGCTTTTGCAGACGCAGGGCGCAATCTGCGCGGAGGTCGCCCGGCAGATGGCCGAGGGCGTGCGCGCGCTTTTGCACGCGGACTTTGCCCTCGCCGTTACGGGAAACGCGGGCCCCGGCGCGGACGAAAAAAATCCGCGCGTGGGCGAGTGCTTCGT
>CAZGOO010000062.1:0-5612 GCA_964527505.1 uncultured Oscillospiraceae bacterium
CCAACAAGACGGGTGGAATGTCGGGCCCCGGCATTTTCCCCTTGGCGGTTCGCATGGTCTATCAGGTCTATGAGGCGGTCAAAATTCCCATCGTGGGCATGGGCGGCGTATCGAGCGCCGAAGATGTGATTGAGCTCATGCTCGCCGGAGCGACGGCGGTCGGCGTGGGCGCGGCCAATCTGGTCGAGCCCTTTGCCTGCAAAACCATCATCGAAACCCTGCCGCAGGCCATGGAACATTACAGAATCGAAAAACTAAACGATATCATCGGAGGAGCACACCATGGGTAAGGACGTAATCATCGCGCTGGATTTTGACAGCCGCGAAAAAACGCTGGCGTTTCTCGACCGCTTCACGCAGGAAAAGCCGTTCGTAAAAATCGGCATGGAGCTGTTTTACGCCGAGGGGCCGAGCATCGTGCGCGAAATTCGCGCGCGGGGGCATAAAATCTTCCTCGATTTGAAGCTGCACGACATCCCCAACACCGTCAAAAAGGCGATGGCGGCGCTCTCGGCTTTGGATGTGGACATCGTGAACCTGCACGCAGCGGGCACGAAAGCCATGATGACGGCTGCGCTCGAGGGACTGACCCGTCCCGACGGCACAAGGCCTCTGCTCATTGCCGTCACGCAGCTCACCTCTACCGACCAAGAGCGCATGGCGCAGGAGCTCTGGATTGAAAAGCCGCTGGACGAAACCGTCTTGCACTACGCCGAAAACGCGGCGCAGGCGGGGCTCGACGGCGTGGTCTGCTCGCCCCTCGAGGCGGGAAGCATCCATGAGCGCTGCGGCGCGGCGTTTTTGACCGTCACGCCCGGCGTGCGCTTCGCAGGCGGCGACGTGGGCGACCAGAAGCGCGTGACCACCCCCGAGCGCGCCAAAGCGCTCGGCTCGGACTATATCGTCGTCGGCCGCCCCATTACGCAGGCAGACGACCCCGTGGCGGCTTACCTCCGCTGCGTCGCGGAATTTGCAGACTGAATTTTTAAGATACGACAGGAGAAAAAATTATGGACATCAGTGTCAATGTTGCGGGCGGGCTGCTCTCCATCGGAGCGGTGTTCCTGCGCCCGCAGGAGCCGTTCACATGGGCCAGCGGCATCAAAAGCCCGATCTATTGCGACAACCGCCTCATCCTCACCGCGCCCGAGGTGCGAAACGAAGTGGAGCGCGCGATTGCCGAGACGATTCGCCGCGAATATCCGCAGGCGGAGGTTTTGATGGGCACGGCCACGGCCGGCATCGCCCACGCGGCCATCGCGGCGCATCTTCTGGGGCTGCCCATGGGCTATGTGCGCTCGGGAAGCAAAGACCACGGCAGAAAAAATCAGATCGAAGGCAAGTTGGAAGCGGGGCAGAAGGTCGTCGTGGTCGAAGACCTGATTTCGACCGGAGGAAGCGTGCTCGATGCCGTTGCCGCCCTGCGTGAAGCGGGCGCGGAGGTTCTGGGCGTGGTGAGCATCTTCACCTACGGGATGCAAAAGGGCATCGAGCGCCTTGCCGAGGCGAATGTGAAAAACGTGAGCCTGACGAATCTCGACACCGTCGCCCGCGTGGGCGCGGAGAAACACTACATCACCGAGGCGGATGTTGCGCGCGTTCTGGCGTTCCGCGACAATCCCGCCGACGAGAGCTGGATTACAAAAGGAGGAAACAACTGATATGAAAAGCCTGATCGACATCATGGAACTCTCCACGCAGGAGATCGACGAACTGGTGCGCACTGCCTGCGACATCATCGACAATCCCGCGAAATACGCCCACAAGTGCGACGGAAAGATCCTCGCCACGCTCTTCTTTGAGCCCTCCACCCGCACCCGCCTGAGCTTTGAAAGCGCCATGCTCTCGCTCGGCGGACAGGTGCTCGGCTTCTCGGAGGCCAACAGCTCCTCCGCGTCCAAGGGCGAAAGCGTTGCCGACACCATCCAGACCGTAAGCTGTTACAGCGACATCATCGCCATGCGCCATCCGAAAGAGGGCGCGCCGCTGGTCGCTTCGCGTCGCTCGGATGTGCCCATCATCAACGCCGGTGACGGCGGCCACAACCACCCGACGCAGACCTTGACCGACCTTCTGACCATCCACCGCGAAATGGGTCGCTTCGACAACCTCACCATCGGCCTTTGCGGCGACCTCAAGTTCGGCCGCACCGTCCACTCGCTCGTGGCCGCCATGAGCCGCTACGCGGGCATCCGCTTCGTGCTCATCTCGCCGGAAGAGCTGAAACTGCCGCGCTACGTCAAAGAGCAGTATTTGAAGGACACGGGCATCGAATATATCCAGTCGGCAGACCTCGAATCGGTCATTCCGGAGCTGGACATTCTCTACATGACCCGCGTGCAGCGCGAGCGCTTCTTCAACGAAGAGGACTATCTGCGCCTGAAAGACAGCTACATCCTCACGCCGGACAAGCTCAAAAACGCGAAGCCCGATATGCGCATTTTGCACCCGCTGCCCCGTGTCAACGAAATTTCCGTCGCCGTGGACTCCGACCCGCGCGCGGCCTACTTCCGTCAGGTGCGCAACGGCAGATACATCCGCATGGCGCTGATTCTCAAGCTCCTCGGCATCGAATAAGAAAGGGAGGGCAAATACCATGATTATCGATTCCATTCAAAACGGCATTGTCATCGACCACATCACCGCCGGAAAGGCGATGGACCTTTATAACATCCTCGGCCTCGGCGATCTCGACTGCACCGTCGCGATTCTGAAGAACGTGACCAGCGCGAAAAACGGCCGCAAGGACATCATCAAAATCGACCGCGAGATGAACCTCGACTGGGACATCATCGGCTATGTAGACCCCGGCATCACGGTGAATATCATCCGAAACGGTGTTCTGGCCGAAAAGCGCGCTTTGAAGCTGCCCGAGCGCATTCGCGGCGTGCTCAAGTGCAAAAACCCGCGCTGCATCACCTCCGTCGAGCAGGAGCTCGAGCAGGAGTTCGTCCTCACCGATGCGCAAAGACGCATCTACCGCTGCTGCTACTGCGAGACGCAGGCGGAAAAATAAAAAAATCACACGCCCTCTGCCAAGCGGAGGGCGTGTGGCTTGCCGATTCAGAATTTTTCGGCTGCGCCGAGGCTGTTGCGGCGGAAAAGCAGCGAAATGCACCACAGCCCCGCAAGCCCGACCACCGTGTAAATGATGCGGCTGACGGGAGAAGCCTGCCCGCCGAAGAGCCACGCGACTGCGTCAAATCCGAAAATCCCCACCGCGCCCCAGTTCAGGCAGCCGATGATGCTCAGAATCAATGCCACAAAATCCATTGGTTTTCCTCCCCGTTTTTTCCGTTCGACGATAGTATGCGCGCGGCTGTTGCCCGCATTCCCGGGAAATTTTACCATTTTTTCCGAATTTTGAGGAAAAAATGAAAATCGGACTGTACAAATCCTCCATGATGCGTTATAATTACAGCTTAGAAAACAAAAATACTGTTAGAAAGGCAGACTTGTTTTATGAACGCTTTTTTACCCGCTGACATCCTTTTCCCGAAGGTAGAGCAGATGGAGAAGTGGGCGGTTATCGCCTGTGACCAGTTCACCTCCGACCCCGCCTACTGGGAGCGTGTTCGCAAGAACGCCGAGGGCGCACCCTCCACGATCAACCTCATCCTGCCCGAAGCCGAGCTCGGCACGCCGCAGGAGGCGGAGCACACCGCCCTCATCAACCGCACGATGGCAGACTACCTGAAAAATGACATTTTCCGCACGCTGCCGAATTCCTTCGTCTACATCGAGCGCACGCTCGACAACGGCACCATCCGCAAGGGCCTGATCGGCATGGTCGATCTCGACGCTTACGACTACTCCGTCGGCTCCACCTCCGCCATCCGCGCCACGGAAAAGACGGTCGTCGAGCGCATCCCGCCGCGTATGCGCGTGCGCCGCGACGCGCCCGTGGAGCTGCCGCACATTCTGATGCTCGCCGATGACCACGACAAGTGCCTCATCGAGCCCATCGCCGCCGAAAAAGACAAGCTCGAAAAGCTCTACGACTTCGAGCTCATGGAAGGCGGCCACAACATCAAGGGCTGGCTCGTAGACGGCGCCGCCGCCGAAGCCTTTAACGCCCGCCTCACCGACTACACCGCCAACGTCGGCAAGAAGTATGCCGACCTCAACGGCGTTCCCATGGTCTTTGCCGTGGGCGACGGCAACCACTCTCTGGCTACCGCCAAGTCCTGCTACGAAGAGCTCAAGGCGAAGAACCCCGACCTCGACCTTTCCAACCATCCGGCGCGCTTCGCGCTCGTCGAGCTGGAAAACATCCACGACGAAGCACAGGTCTTTGAGCCGATCCACCGCGTGATTACCAAGTGCGACCCGTGGGCGCTGCTCGAGGCACTCAAGAGCGAAGCCTGCGCAGAGGACGGCTTTGAGGTTCGCTGGTACATCGGCGACGCCTCCGGCGTTCTCACGCTCGACCGCAACAAGAGCCAGCTCGCTGTCGGCGTGCTTCAGGGCTTCCTCGACAACTACCTGAAGCAGAATGAGGGCGAAATCGACTATATCCACGACGACGACGCGCTCATCAAGCTCGCCGAGCAGGAAAACGCCATCGGCTTCCTGCTTCCCGCGATGGAAAAGAGCCAGCTCTTCCGCGGCGTCATCGCAGACGGCATTCTGCCGCGTAAGACCTTCTCCATGGGTCACAGCCGCGAAAAGCGCTACTATCTCGAGGGCAGAAAGATCAAATGACCCGACTGACCGAAGTCGCTTACGCCAAGCTCAACCTCACGCTCGATGTGCTCGCGCGCCGCGAGGACGGCCTGCACGACCTTGCGTCCGTGATGCAGACGATCTCCGTGCGCGACGAGATTGAGATTGAACTCGATACCGGAAAACCGTGGAGCGTCGAGTGCGATAAGTCCGAAGTCCCGACGGACGAGACAAATCTTGCGCTTCGCGCCGCGCGCCTCTTTTTCGATACGTTCGGCCCCGCGCCGGACGGCTTGACCGTGCGCATCACCAAGCGCATCCCCGTGCAGGCGGGAATGGGCGGCGGCAGCGCCGACGCGGCGGCGGTTTTGCGCGCGCTCAACGCGTACCGCGGCTATCCGCTCTCCGTCTACGCTCTGTGCGAGCTGGGCGCGAAGCTCGGCTCGGATGTTCCGTTCTGCGTGCTCGGCGGCACGGCGCTTGTCGAGGGCAGGGGAGAGCGGCTGACGAAGCTGCCGGACGCGCCGGAGATGTTCTTTGTCGTTTGCAAGCCCGACCTGAATCTTTCGACCGCGCAGCAGTATGCCGCGCTCGATGCCGCGCGCATCGCGCAGCGCCCGAACAACACCGCCATGCACGCCGCCTTGCAGCGCGGCGAGCTTGTGGAGATCGGCAAGCAGCTTTGCAACGTGTTTGAGCAGGTCACGGTGCCGGAGCATCTGGAGCTGAACTATATCAAATCCATCCTCATGACCTACGGCGCCTACGGCGCGCTGATGACGGGCAGCGGCTCGGCCGTGTTCGGCATTTTCGACGCGTTCGAGGCCGCCGCAGTCGCCTGCACGATGCTCAAAGACAACTATCCGCAGGTTTTTATCGCAAAAAATGTTTAATTTTCCGAATCACCGCCCATACTTTGGGCGGTGATTTTTTATGATACGAAGAAT
>CAZGOO010000063.1:0-5557 GCA_964527505.1 uncultured Oscillospiraceae bacterium
GTGAAGCGCTCCTGCACGGTGCCGTGGGATTTGGTGTAGCGGAACCATTTGATGATGCCGTAGAAAGTCACGCCGAGCATGGCGATGTCGTCGATCATCAGGCCGTAAGCGCCGCTGCGGATGTCCATGGCCAGATACAGTGCCGTCGTAATGAGCCAGACATACCAGTGCTCGCTGTAGCGCAGCATGAGCAAAACGCCGTTGACCATGCCCGTGGCGGTGGCGAGGGCTTCGAGATACGAGTCCTTCGAGCCGGGGATGTGCTGCATCACCGAGCCCATGACCGCGCTGAAAACAATGACGAAGAGAAGAAGCAGCAGCGAGGTTTTCCACGTCAGGCGCTTGACGGCCGTCACATTATGGTCGTCCCGGTCGATGTTTTTGCTCCAGCGGATGTAGCTGAGAATGTCGATGGGAATCCAGAAAAGGATGCAGCTAAGCATCAGGGTGTACCAGCCGAGCGTCCACGCAAGCACCACATAGGTCAGCTCGATGGCGAAAATATCGATGATAAAATTGCCGCGGAACTGCTTGGCGTTCATCGTTTCAACCAAAGGATTTGCAATGACGTTCATCACCGAGCAGAAAATCAGCAGGGGCGAGGCGGTGCTCTCGAGCATCAGGTCGGGGAAGAAAATCGCCATGCCGATGGCCAAAACGACGACGAAGCCGATGTAAATCGCCTCAAGCAGCGTAAAGGAGCGGAAAAAGCGGATGATGTTCGGAAAACGATAGTCGGTCATTGTTCGGCGCCCTCTTTCTCTAAAAATTCGGCAAGTTTCGGGAACGCGCGCAGGGCGTTGTTGCGGTAGATGTCCTCAAAGCGCTCTTTCGGGAAGATTTTTGCGATGGTGTAGTCGTATTTTTCAACCTCGAAGAGCAGAATCGGCGGGCAGAAGTCCGTGCCGTAGAGCACCTGCCGCCATGTGTCGGGGTACTGATGAATCGCGTGGGCGAATTTTTCAATCGTCCCCTCTTCGTCGGCGGCCACGTCCGTGCCGGGCTCAAAGGCGCCGCAGAAGTCGGTGAACATATTTTCCAGACCGTGTATGTCGCGGATGCTCTCGTCGTAGATGGGGTCGCCCATGTGCGCGACGATGAAATTGACGTTCGGGTAGCGGCGGGCGACGTTGGCGACGTATTTGACCTTGCAGCCCTCCATGTCGTTTTCGTAGGGCAGATGGTACGACGGGTAGCCCGTGTGGAATGTGACGGAAAGGCCGTGCGCCTCGGCAAAATCGTAGATGGGGAACATCCGCTCGTCATCGGCCTTACCCGTCTGATAGGCAAGGAAAATTTTCAGGCCGACCACGCGGCAGCCCGGCCGCGCGGCCATTTTTTCCTCGATGCGCGCAAGCTGCGCGGGGATGTCGCGGTGGATGTCGATGCTCGGGCAGAGGAAGAGGTTTTTGCTCCCGTCGCACAGCTCCCAGCTTTCGTCCGGCATCTCGGGCTTTTGCATATAGGGCAAAAACTCCATGACCAGCGCATAATCCTGCCCGCCGGTGGCCTGTAAATACTGCGAAAGAATTTCGCGGTTGACGATATGCGTATGGCAGTCGATTTTACGCATTTTACGCGCGCTCCTTTATCGAAATCAGGCCTGCTTCGTACATTTTTTGCAGGCTCATCAGAATGCCGAGTTTGGCGTGGTACCACGTCAGGCCGCCTTGGAAATAGACCGCGTAGGGCGGGCGGATGGGGCCGTCGGCGGAGAGCTCGATGGACGAGCCCTGCACGAATGCGCCTGCGGCCATAATCACGTCGTCGTCATAGCCGGGCATCGGCCAAGGCGTGGGGTCTGCGAAGCTGTCCACCGGCGCGGCGGCCTGAATGCCCTTGCAGAACGCAATCATGCCCTCGCGCGAGCCGAGCTCGACGGCCTGAATGATGTCGTGCCGCGGCTCGGAGCCGTTGGGAATCACGGCAAAGCCCAGAGATTCATAAGCGTTGGCCGCGAAAATCGCGCCCTTGAGCGCCGAGCAGACGACCGTCGGCGCGAGGAAGAAGCCCTGATACAATGCCGGCATCAGCCCGAGGTTCGCGCCGACCTCCTGCCCGAGGCCGGGTGCGGAGAGGCGATAGGCGCAGCGCTCGACGAGCGCTTTTTTGCCGCAGATATAGCCGCCGATGGGCGCCAAGCCGCCGCCGGGATTTTTGATGAGGCTGCCGACGATGAGGTCGGCGCCCACGTCGCTCGGCTCGAGCTTTTCGACAAATTCGCCGTAGCAGTTATCGACCATGCAGATGATATCGGGCTTTTTCGACTTCAAAAAGGCGATAAGCTCGCCGATCTGCGCCACGGAGAAGCTCGGGCGGGTGGCATAGCCCTTGCTGCGCTGGATGGTCGCGAGCTTCGTTTTTTCGTTGATCGCGGCGGCGATGGCGTCGTAGTCAAAGGTGCCGTCGGGCTTGAGGTCTGCCTGACGGTAGCTCACGCCGTATTCTTTCAGGGAGCAGGCCGAGGGGCGAATGCCGATGACCTCTTCGAGGGTGTCGTAGGGACTGCCGACGGGCGAAAGCAGCTCATCGCCCGGCAGGAGATTTGCCGAAAGCGCGACGGCCAGCGCGTGCGTGCCGCAGGCGATCTGCGGGCGCACCAAAGCCGCTTCCGTGTGGAAGGTGTCGGCATAGACGCGCTCTAAATTGTCGCGGCCGACGTCGTCGTAGCCGTAGCCGGTGGTGGCGGCAAAGCAGGCGGCGCTGACGCGGTTTTTCTGCATGGCCGCAAGCACCTTTGCCTGATTGTATTCCGCAACGCGGTCCAATTCCGCGAAGCGCTCGGAAAGGCCGCTTAAAATGTTCTCTCCGAAATCGTAGACCTCCGGCGAAACGCCGAGGCCCCGGTACATCTGCTTCATTTCTCTTTTTCCTCCTCCAATTTTTCAAAAATGCGCCGCGCGACGTCGTCGAGCACCTCCGGCCGCGTGACGAAAATGCCGTTTTCCTCGTCGCCGAGGATGAGCAGCGTGTCGCCCGCGCGGATGCCGTAGAGCTCGCGCGCCTCTTTGGGAATGACGATCTGCCCGCGCTCGCCGACTTTCGCCGTGCCGAAAATATGCCGCCCGTGCTGCCTGCCGAGCAGATGCTTGCCGCCTGCCATAAGCGCACCTCCGAAAAATCATATTTTTCATACCAAACGCACAAATTATACTCCCCTGCCACGCGTCTGTCAAGCCCCGCGCGCGGAAAAAGGCGAAAAAAGCACCCCGCCCGAGTGGGCGGGGCGCGAAAGGGGTCTTAGCGGTCAACCGTCTCGACGGGGCGGGCGCTGTTGCGCGCGATAATGTCGAAAATGCGCATACGGCTGAAGTCGAAGCTCACGGGGTACTTTTCGCTCAGCTCCGTGAGGGTGGTGTTCGACAGGTCGGAAACGAGCGTCGTCTTGGCCACGTCGTACCACGCGCGGGTCTTGGTGTGCTCGACGAAATAGATCAGATGGTAGCCGTAGGCGGTCTTGACGATGCCGGTCTCGCCGTCGATGCGGGCGTCGTCGAAGATCCAGTCGTTAAATTCGGTAGTCATCGAGTTCGGCTCGACATCCTCATAGATGCCGCCATCTTCCTTGCTGGCGGCGTCGTCGGTGTATTCCTTGGCAAGCGCGGCGAAGTTGTCCTCGGTGGGGTCCTGCTTCCACTTGTCGTAGATCTCGTTGATCTTCTCTTCGGCCAGCGACCACGCGGTGGTAGACCAAGTCTTGGTGCCGCTGCCGTCGTCGGTGTCCTTGCTTCCCTCGGGCGCGATGAGGATGTGGCGGATGGTTACATTATAAACCTGCGGGTAGTTCTTGTAGGTGGAGTCGGCTTTGGAGGTATATTCCTTTTCAACGTCCTCATCGGTGATGGACTTTTCCGCGCCGGCGTAAACCACATCGTCGTAGTAGCTCATGGCGGTGTAGTACAGTTCGAGATACGCCTTGTAGGTTTCCAGATCCACGCCGTCGCCGAACTGCTCTTTCAGATAGGCATCCACATCGGCAAAGCCGTCCTTTTTCGCGTCGGAGGCGAGGGTGCCGTCCTCTTTCATCGCATCGTCGATGGTCGCCTGAAGGTCGGCCGGAAGAACATAGCCCGCGTCCTTGGCGGCGCAGTAGAGGGCGTAGTAATTTTTGAAGTTGGAGGTGCACATTTCAAGGAAATACTGCTCCCATGTGCGGTCTGACATCGCGCTTTGCAGGTGCAAAGACTTGGAAGTGCTCAGGCCGAACGAGCTGAGATAGTTTTTATAGGTGTTCATGAACTGGTAAACGTCCATCCAGAACAGAACCTGCAATTCGCCGTTGGTCAGAATCGTGTCGCCGTCGGCGTTGACCGCGACGGAGTGCTTCATCGTAAGGCCGCCGGGTCTGGCGGAGGTAACGGCGTAAATTTCGCGGGCGAGAACGTCGTTCGAGCCGTAGTGCGGGATGAGGTAGTCGAGCAGGAAATAGCCGCCCACGCCGAGCGCGGCAATCAGCACGCAAACGGCGGTGAGGATGGCGATCGAGCGCAGCGGCAGGCGCTTGAGCCCGCGCTTCGGCGCATTGGGCTTGGAGAGGTTGATCGTGAGGTCTTCGCACTGCGCGTCGAGCGCCGCCATGAAGCGCAGGAGCTTTTTCTCCGTGGAGAACACCAGCGTATATGCCATACGGTCTTTGGTCGAAACGCGGCAGGCATTGTCCTTTTTGCGGTCGCGACGGCAGGCCGTCAGATTGGTCAGGGGGATGGAAATGGTCGATTCTTCGGTCACAAGGATCAGGTCATCCTGCGAAAGATGAAGCTGCGCGCCTGTGCGGGAGGAATCGGGGAATACTAAGGTGATTTTTTCCTCGTTCATTGCTTTCAACTCCTGTTTCGGGTGTATTGCGCTTATTATAGTACACTCCGCGCAAAAATGCAAGACGAAATCCGCAAATCGCAAAATCCAATTGACTTTCCGCGAAAAAAAGGGTATTCTTGTAGCGGAGGGATGCAATATGATCCGACACATCGTTTTCTGGAAATTCCGCGAGGGAACCGAGCCGCAGGCCGAGGAATTTTTAAGCCGCTTGCAGGGACTTTACGGGGTCATTCCCGAGCTCAAGTCCGTATGCGTCAGAAGAAGCATCGCGGAAAATTCCGAATATGACGCGGCGCTGCTGGCCGATTTTGAGTCAAAAGAGGCGCTTCGGCGGTATCTCGACGACCCGCGCCACCGCGCGGTCAGCGCCCTGTGCAAGGCGATTCGCACCGACCGGCGCAGCATCGATATTGAGCTGTGAGCTGGCTTTTGTATATCCTGCGCTGCCGCGACGGCACGCTCTACACCGGCATTACCGACGACCTTACGCGCCGCCTTGCCGCCCATCGGACGGGAAAGGGCGCAAAATATACGCGCGGGCGCGCGCCCTTGACGCTCGTCTACCGCGAAGAATGCGCGGATAAATCCGCCGCGCTGCGCCGCGAATGCGCCGTCAAGCGCCTGTCGCGCGAAGAGAAGCTGGCGCTTTGCGCCGAATTTTCCGAGGAGGAGAGCCTATGAACTGTCTGCGCTGCGGAAAACGCATCGCCGAGGGGCGGGAATTTTGCGACGACTGCCT
>CAZGOO010000064.1:0-5518 GCA_964527505.1 uncultured Oscillospiraceae bacterium
AAAGGCCCCCTTGTGCAAAGGGGGCTGTCAAAAACGAAGTTTTTGACTGGGGGATTGTTTTTTGAATTGATTTACAATCCCTCCGACCTCGCCGACGCTCGGCCACCTCATCTCGCGCCAAGAGCCGCCCTACGGGCGGTTGCGCTCGAAACGCGCCTGCGGGCGCAGCCTTTGCACAAGGGAGACTTTCGGGGCGGCATCCCTTTTAATTTTCCCTTGGGCGGCGGTAGTGGCCGTGCGCGTCGCGGGTGAGAAGTTTTTCGCCGATCATATCGCGGCGAATGGTGCAAAAATCGTCGTGGAAATTTGCGATGAGCAGATTGACCTCCTGCTCGGAATAAACGCGGTCAAATTCAAAGCGCTGCGCAATGACTTCCAAAACGATGCGCTCTTTTTTGCGCTGGACGGGAATCGACTTGAGCTTGCCGTATTCAAAAAAGCTGTCGATCACCTTTTGGCGGTACTGCGCCTCGCGCTGCGCCTGAAGCGCCGCTTCGTCGGACTGCTCGAGCAGAATGTCCAAAATCCGCGCCTCGAAAATCTCTTGGTTAAGCGAGTAGAGCGTGTAATACTGGCTCTTGCGCGAAGTGACCGCGCCCACATCCGCGAGCTTTTTCAGGTGAAACGAGACGGTCGAGGCGGTGATGCCGAGCCGTTCGGCCAAAAGTTCGACGTACATTTCCTCCGCGGTCAGCGATTTGAGAATTTGCAGGCGCGTTTTGTCCGAAAGCGCCTTAAAAAGCGCAATGGCTTCCGATTCCGTCATGCCGCAACCTCCCAGATCTCGCGAAATTTTCGCTCGATTTTCGAGGTGGTGTCGAGTTTCAAGCGTTCGAGCTGCACACGCACGCCGTCGCCGTGCTGCGTGGCCTTTTCCAGAGCGACGCCCCAGCTTTCGGGAATTTGGCGAATGCGAAGAAGCACGAAATCGCGCACTTCCTCCTGCGTTTTGCAGTGCTCCGCCGCGACGGAAAGGACGGTGCGGAAGATTCCGTAGACATTGGCTTTGATTTTTTCAAAGTTGGCTTCGTCCGCGCGCGAATCGGCGCGCAGTTCGCCCCCGCGACGCGCGCAGGCGGCAATTTCTGCGTCGAAAAACGCGTTCATTTCCGCAAGTTTTTGTTGCATCGAGAATACCTCCTTTTTTCCCGCGCCGCAGCGCGGGCTTGTTTCTGAAATGATTCTATCATAGTCTGATTGAAAACGCAAGAGTAATTTTACAAATATCAAAATAAATTCGGAAAACCGATTCGATAAAAATCGGAGACGCCGCTTTTGGCGTCTCCGAAAAGAAGATTTTTATGCGTTCTGGTCAAACTGGCTGTTGTAGAGCTCGCAGTAGAAGCCGCCTTGGCGCATGAGCGAATCGTGCGTGCCGCTTTCGATCACATCGCCGTCTTTCATCACAAGAATCAGGTCGGCGTTTTTAATGGTGGAAAGGCGGTGGGCGATGACGAAGCTCGTGCGGTCTTTCGTCAGTTCGTCCATGGCGCGCTGAATCACGGCCTCGGTGCGCGTATCGACCGAGGAAGTGGCCTCGTCGAGAATCAGCATCGGCGCATTTTGCAGCATCGCGCGGGCGATGGTCAAAAGCTGCTTCTGTCCGGCGGAGATGGAGGTGCTTTCACTCAGAACGGTGTCGAAGCCGTGCGGAAGCGCGTGGACGAAGCGCAAAATGCCGCAGGCTTTGCAGACCTCTTCGAGCCGCTCGTCGGTGATGCCCTGCATATTGTAAACAAGGTTTTCCCGAACGGTGCCCTCAAAGAGCCATGTATCCTGCAAGACCATGGCGAACAGGTCATGCACCTGTTCGCGCCTGAGCTCGGAAATGGGCACGCCGTCAATGAGAATCGAGCCGCTGTTGATTTCAAAGAAGCGCATCAAGAGGTTGACCATCGTGGTCTTGCCCGCACCGGTCGGGCCGACGATGGCGACTTTTTGCCCCGCCTGAACGGAAGCGGAGAAATTTTTGATAATCGTCCGCTCTGGCACGTCGGGGTAGGCAAAGCGCACGTTTTGGAACTCCACCGCACCGTGAACTTCGGGCAGGGAAGCGGTTTTGTCGCTTTCGTCGGACAATTCTTCGCTCTCAAGGAAGTCAAACACGCGCTTGGCCGAGGCCGAAGCGGTTTGCAGGTTCGTCATGCCCTGCGCAATCTGCGTCAGAGGCGAGGTAAAGAGGCGCACATAGAGGATAAAAGAGACGATCACGCCGAATTTGATGGTGCCGTTCAGCGCCAGCGCCGCGCCGACGACGCACACGACCACATAGCCGAGGTTGCCGATGATGTTCATAAGCGGCTGCATCAGTCCCGAAAGGAACTGCGACTTCCAGTTTGCGTCGTAAACCGCGAGGTTCATCTTGTCGAAGCGCTCGAAAATCTTCTCTTCCGCGCGCGACAGGCGCACCACCGAGTGGCCGGAGTACATTTCCTCCACGAAGCCGTTGAGGTTGCCGAGGCTTTCCTGACGCGCTACGAAATATTTCTGCGAATGGCGCATCACAAGAAGCAGAAGCAGCAGGCCGATAAAAGTCACGCCGATGACGCAAGCGGCCAGCCGCCATTCGGTGACGAACATCATGATAAGGCAGCCGATAAACTGCGCCACGGCGGCGATGATGCCGGGCAGACTGTTCGTTAAGCCCTGTTGCAGGGTGGAAACGTCGTTTGTGATACGGCTGAGCACATCGCCCTGCGTGTGCGTGTTAAAATAGCGCATGGGCACGCGGTTGATTTTTTCGGAGAGGTCGCCGCGCAGGCGCTTGGAGGTGTCGAGCGTGACGGTCGCCATGATAAAGTGGACGACGTACTGGAACAGCGCGCTTGCCACATAGAGGCACACGAGGAAAATGCCGAGGCGCGCGATGGCGGCAAGGTCGATTTTTCCGAGCAGCCCCTCTTGCATGATGGTGGTCATTTCGCCGATTTTATCGGGGCCGATGATGGTCAAAACCGCGCCGACCGCCGCTAAAACGAGCGCGACAATCACGGCCGGAACGCTCTTTTTCATATAGGCGAAAACTTTTTTGAGGGAAGAAAACAGATTTTTCATAAGGTCGCCTCCTTTACGCCAGCTCGGCTTCCGAGAGCTGCGAGCGCGCGATTTCGCGATAGACCGCGCACGAGCGCATCAGCTCTTCGTGCGTGCCGTTTCCGACAATCCGTCCCTCATCCAAAACGAGGATGCGGTCGGCATGGCGGATGGTGCTCACGCGCTGCGCGACGATGATTTTGGTGGTGTCGCGCAGTTTTTCGTTCAGACCCGCGCGCAGCGCCGCGTCCGTGCGGTAGTCGAGCGCGGAGAACGAGTCGTCGAACACCAGAATTTCCGCGCCGCGCGCGAGCGCGCGGGCGATGGAAAGGCGCTGCTTCTGGCCGCCGGAGACGTTTCTGCCGCCCTGCGCGATGAGATATTGCTTGCCGCCGTCGAGTTTGGAAACAAATTCCTCCGCCTGCGCAAGGGCGATGGCTTCGTCCACCTGCGCGTCCGTCGGCGCGTTGGCGCATCGGCCGAAGGTGACATTTTCCTCCACCGAGCCGGAGAAGAGGACGGCTTTTTGCGTCACATAGCCGAGTCGATTGTAAAGCGCGTCGAAACTGTACTCTTTGACATTCACGCCGTCTACGAGCACCTGCCCCTGCGTGGCGTCGTAGAAACGGGGGATGAGGCTGATGAGCGTCGTTTTGCCGCTGCCGGTCGCGCCGATGACGGCGAGCGTTTCGCCGCGATTGACGCGGAAAGAGATGTCCTCCAGCTCATTTTCGCTCGATTCGGGGTAGCGGAAGCTCACATTTTTGAATTCGACCGTTCCGATTTCCTTTGCCTCGCGCCTGCGCCCCTGCGTCACGACGGGCGCGGTCTGCAACACTTCGTTGATGCGCTCGGCCGAAACCTG
Organism: uncultured Oscillospiraceae bacterium; assembly: GCA_964527505.1. GTDB lineage: Bacteria > Bacillota > Clostridia > Oscillospirales > Oscillospiraceae > JAZOXB01. Next base: position 3,899 of record CAZGOO010000064.1, read on the forward strand.
CGCGGCGGGCAGCATCATGAAAATCATCACGAGCATCATAAACGCCATGACCACATAGGTCGCGTAGGAGCTGAAGACGACGATGTCGCCGAAGAGGTTCAGTCTTGCGGAGAGCTCCGCCGCGTCGAGCAGCGCCGCGCCGAGCCAGTAGATGCAAAGAGACAGGCCGCTCATGCCGAGCTGCAACACCGGCTGCACCACGGCGAACATCCGCTGGTTAAAAAGCTGCGTCTTTTTCATCGTCTCATTGGGCACGTCGAATTTCGCGTTTTGATAGTCCTCGGCGTTAAAGGCGTGTACCACGTTGATACCCGTCAGATTTTCGCGCGCCACGCGGTTGATTTTATCCGTCAGGCGCTGCACGATGCGAAAACGCGGCAAAACAATGGAAAGTACCGTAAAGACCGTCGCGCACATCACGACCACGAAGCCCGCCGTCACGGCCGAAAGCTCCCAGCTCTTGCCGAGAATCTTAATGATTGCCCAAACGGCCATCACGGGCGCTTTGATAAGGCTTTGCAGACCCATGGCGATGACCATCTGAATCTGCGTAATGTCATTGGTCGTGCGCGTGATGAGACTCGGCACGGAGAATTTCTGCATTTCCTCCTGCCCGAGGCGCATGACATGGCGGAACAGGTCCTCCCGCACGCCCATGGTAAAGCCCGAGGCCGCCCGCGCCGAAAGATAGCCGCAGACAATGCACAAAACCGCGCTGGCCAGCACGCAGCCGAGCATTTCCAGACCCGTCGCCCAGATATCGGACATTTCGCCGCTTTCCGTTTGCAAAAGCGTGGTCAGCTCGCTCATATAGTCGGGCAGGCGCAGGTCAAAGAAGATCTGGCCGAGAATCAGTAGCGCGCAGACAAGGCACATCAGAACCTCGCGTCTGCGCATTCGTTTGAGTAATTTTACCATAGCTTTTCGTTCTCCTGAAATTTATTCCGTTAAGATGCGCTCGGCGTTCGCCTCGACCGTCCGGCGGATCTCCGCGAAGATTTCCCACTGCGCGTCGCCAATGCCGACGGTCAGCGCGTCAAAAAAGGACTTTTGCATCCGCAGTCCCGCTTCGATGATGGGCTGCGCCTTTTCGGTGCAGCGCAGGGCGATTTTTCGGCGGTCGCCCTCCACCGCGCTGCGCTCGAGCAGCCCCGCGTGGACGAGCTTCTCCACATGGACGGATATGAGATTTTTCTTGATGTGCCGCACGTCGCTGATTTCCTGCGCGGTGCGGAAGCTCGGGTTGTTCGTTAAAAACATCAGAATGTCGAACGACACCTGCCCCAGATGAAATTCCTCCAAAAGCGGCTCGCATCTGAGATTGTAGGCGTGCAAAATGCGCTCGGACATCGCGACAAACGAGCAGGCGGGCATGAAAGCACCTCCGATTCGGTTAAAATTGAACTGTTCAAAATGATACGATATCTCGGGCGAAAATGCAATGAAAAAACTGTGAACACTCTTTGAAAGAATCGCAAAGCGCGGACAAATAAAATTTTTCCGAAAATCGCGAAAAAATGCTTGCAATTTGGAAAGGGCTGTGCTATCATATTGGAGCTGAGAAAATCCGGGTGTGGCGAAGTTTGGTATCGCGCTTGAATGGGGTTCAAGAGGCCGCTG
>CAZGOO010000065.1:0-5444 GCA_964527505.1 uncultured Oscillospiraceae bacterium
CCATGCGGCGCAGGCGCGAAGCAAGCTCGCCCGTCAGGGCATCCGGCGCAAGGCGCCAGCTCCAGTTGTCGGTGCTGACAAAACCCGGCAGATTCATCCGCGCCTCGCCGCCGAGCGCCAAAACATCCTGCATCTGCACGATGAAGGTATCGGCAATGCTCGCCATGCCCGCGCGGATGATCGGCCAAATCAAGTCCGACCCCTCAGGCACGCCGAGGTAGTCCGCCGCGTAGGCGCGCGTCTCCTCGGACGCGCCGGCGAGCCACTGCGCAAGCGTCTCATTATCGTGCGTGCCGGTGTAGCAGATGCAGTTTCGCTCGTAGCGATGCGGCAGATAGTTGCTCGGCTCGCGCGGGTCGAACGCAAATTCCAGAATCTTCATCCCGGGATAACCGGAATCCGTCTGCAAGCGGCGCACCGCATCGGTCAAAAAGCCCAGATCTTCGGCGATCATCGCCAGATTCGGGAACGCGCGGTGCAGCATATGGATAAATTTGTGGTCGGGGCCGGGCAGCCAGCAGCCGTTGCGCGCGGTTTTGTCGCCGTAGGGCACCGCCCAGTAGCTCTCGAGCCCGCGGAAATGGTCGAGGCGGGTCACGTCGAACAGGCGCGAGGCCGTCTCGATGCGCTGCTTCCACCATGCGAAATCGTCCTGCTCCATGCGCCCCCAGTCGTAGAGGGGGTTTCCCCAGAGCTGGCCGTCCTGAGTGAAGCAGTCGGGCGGGCAGCCCGCCACGGCGCGCGGCGAGCCGTCGGGCAAAAGCTGGAAAAGCTCCGGGTTTGCCCACACGTCGCACGAATCGTAGGGAACGTAAATGGGAATGTCGCCGATAATGCGCACATTTTTTTCGCGCAGGTAAGCGTGCAGCGCGTCCCACTGGCGGTAAAAGTGCATTTGCAGGAAGCAGAAAAAGCCGATATCGTCGGCGCAGGCCGCCGCATACGCCTCTTTCGCGCCCGGGCGGCGCAGGCGGATGTCCTCCGGCCAGTGCTCCCAGCTTTGCATATCGTATTTCCGCTTGACGGCCATATACAGCGCGTAGTCCTCGACCCACGGATGCTCCGCGCGGAAGCGGGCAAGGGCTTCTTCGTCGCGTTCGCGGCCGCGCTCGTAGGCGCGGCGCAACAGGTCAAAGCGGACGGAAAACTGGAAGCCGTAGTCCACGCGCGCGCAGTGATTCGCCCAATCGACGGCGTTTACCTCTTCGCGCGTGAGGTAGCCCTGCTCGATGAGGAGGTCGAGGTCGATGAAATAGGGATTGCCCGCGTGCGTGCAGAAGGACTGATAGGGGCTGTCGCCGTAGCTGGTCGGGCCGATGGGGAGGATCTGCCAGTATTTCTGCCCCGCATCGTGCAGGAAATCGGCAAATTCGTAGGCGGCTTTGCCCAAGGTTCCGATGCCGTAGGGCGAAGGCAGGGAGGAAATGTGCAAAAGGATTCCCGAGCTTCTCATAAAAAACGACTCTTTTCTCTCAATCTCCCGCAGGCGCAACGCTGTCTTTGCGGCAGAGCACAAAGGGGACGGTCAGATGCCTTGCGGGGCTGTGGTTTTCAATGGCGTCTAAAAGCAGTCGCGCGCCCGCGCGCGAAAGCTCTTCCGCGTTTTGCCGAACGGTGGTCAGGCGCGGCGCGCAGTAGTCGCCCATTTCCAGTCCGTCGAAGCCGACGACGGAAATGTCCTGCGGCACGCGCAGGCCGCTGTCGAAAATCGCGCGCTGCGCGCCGAGCGCCATCACATCCGAGGCGGCGAACACCGCCGTCGGGCGCGGCGAGCGCGCAAGGATCTGCATCATCGCGCGGTAGCCGTCGGCAAGCGAGTAGCGGGCGGTCTGCATCGGCTGGCAGAGGTCGAGCCCTGCCCGCTCGAGCGCGTCGCAGCAGCCGAGCTTTCGCAAAAGCGCGGGGGTGGAGCGCGCGCAGTCGCCGCAGATGAGCGCGATGCGCCTGTGCCCCTGCTCGATGAGGTAGCTGACCGCCTCGTCGGCCGCGGCGCGGTCGTCCGTGGTGACGGAGGAGAGATTTTCCGGTGACGCTTCGGCGGTATCGACGGTCAAAACGACGCCGGGGACGCCGATCTGCCCGTATTTCCGCGCAAAATCGCTGCGCTCGCCGCCGAGGAAGAGAATGCCCTGCGGCTTGAGCTCCCGCACGCGCCGAAGCGCGTAGCTCACGGCGTCGCCGAGCTCCTCGATGTAATCGACGGTCAGGGTGTAAGGCGTCGGCGCAAACGAACGCTGCAAATCCTCCAGCATTCGGAAAAACAGCTCGTTCGACGCGCCCGTCACGACGGCCAAAATGCCCTTGTCGTGCTGCTGGCGCAGGAGCTTTGCGTTGCTGTTGACCTCGAAGCCGCTGCGCTCGATGCAGCGCAGAATTTCTTCGCGCGCCCGCTCGCTGACATTCGGATGGCCGTTTAAGACGCGGGAAACGGTGCCGACGGAATAGCCCGTCTCCCGCGCGAGATCTTTGATGGTCATAGGCACGCCGCCTCCTCCGTTTTTTTGGAAACGATTCCAAAAGTGATGGCTCAAGTATACCCCAAGCCCCGTCTTTTTGCAATCCTTTTTGGGAAAATCGGAAAAATCTGCGTTTTTGCCAAAAATGATTGCGATAATTTGTGCAGTTTGTCAGTGATTTTCGGACAAAATCTGCCCAAAAACGCCGTCCGCGCGCAGTTGCGTGATGTTCACGCGGCAAAGGACGTTGTGCAGGTTCTCCCCCTCGGCGTAAACTTTCACGCCGTTTTTCGCGTGGCCGGTGAAAAGGCCGTCCTCGGTCTGCTCGAAGAGCACCTCCTGCTCCCTTCCAAGCAGCGCCGTGTCGAAGCGCTCTCGAAGCGCGCGCGCCGTCTGCCCCGCGCGGGCTGCGCGCTCTGCTTTCTGCGCGGCGGTGCGCTGGTCGGGCATTTTCGCCGCGGGCGTGCCCGGGCGGCGGGAATAGGGGAAAACGTGCATCGCGGCAAAGCCGATTTGCTCGGCAAAGGCCAGAGATTCCGCAAATTCCGCCTCCGTCTCGCCGGGGAAACCCACGATCAGGTCGGTCGTGATGGCGCAGTCGGGGAAAAATTCGCGCAAAAGCGCCGCACTTTCGGCGTAGCGCGCGGTGTCGTATTTTCGGTGCATCCGCGCAAGCACCGTGTCGCTGCCGGATTGCAGGCTCAGGTGGAACTGCGGGCAGAAATTGGGAAACTGCGCCACGCGCGCGCAAAATTCGCGGTCTACCACGCGCGGCTCGAGCGAGCCGAGGCGAATGCGCACCTCGGGCGCGGCGGCGCACACGGCGCAGATGAGGTCTGCAAAGCAGCCGTGAAATTCATGCCCCCAAGAGGCAACTTCGATGCCCGTCAGGACGATTTCGCGGTAGCCCTCGGCGGCCAAGGCTTTCGTCTGCGCCACGGCTTCGGGAAGCGGCAGCGAGCGCACCGGCCCGCGCGCATAGGGAATGATGCAGTAGGTGCAGAAATTCGAGCAGCCGTCCTGAACTTTCAGCATCGCGCGCGTGCGCGCGGAAAGCCCGCCTGCGGGCAGGTTTTCAAAACTGCGGCGGCGCAGGGGCTCATCGATGAGAATGGTTTTCTCGCCGTTTTTTTCGCGCCATTTGTGCAGAAGCGTCTGCACAAATTCCTCCCGCCCCGCGCTTCCGCCGATTACATCCGCGCCGAGCGCGGCGACCTGCGCCGAATCCATCTGCGCATAGCAGCCGCAAACGCCCAGAACGGCCTCGGGGTGCTCGCGTCTGAGGCGGCGAATGAGGCTGCGGTTTTTGCGGTCGGCCACGGCGGTGACGGTGCAGGTATTGACGATGCAAAGGTCAAATTCCTCCGCACTCCCCGCTTCGCCGCCGAGCGCGCGCAAAATCTGCTCCATCGCCTGCGTTTCATATTGATTGACCTTGCAGCCGAGGGTATAACAATAGAATTTCATAAACTTCTCCAAAAACCGCCCGCAAATTTACGGAAATTTTGCACAAAAATCGAATTGAATTTTTGTGCATCCTGATGATATAATGGCGGTACTTTTTCCGCCGCAGCTTCATTATAACGCAAACGCGGCAAAATGTACAGACCCAAGTTTGGAGGAACCCGAATGACCGTTCGCCTGCGCTCCCTCGACGAGGTGCGGGAATTTTCCTGCCTCGCGGGGCTTCAGCCCTTTCCCGTGCAGTTAGGGGATGGCGCGCGCTGCGCCGATGCCACGAGCTTCATGGAGCTTTTCACGCTCGATTTGTCAAAGCCCCTGTTCGTCTCCGTCGATGCGGCCAACGCCCGCCGCTTTGCCGACTGCGCGGAGAAATTTCTTGTCTGAGCCTGCATAGCCGCGCCCCTCGCTTCATATTTCTTGAAGCGGAGGGGATTTTTTTATGAAACAACGACTCTTGTGCCTGACGCTTGCGCTGGCGCTGCTTTTGTTCTATGCGCCGCACGCTGGCGCGATCGCGCCCGAAATCGACGCGCCGAGCGCGATTTTGATGGATGCCGCCACGGGCACCGTCCTGTTTGAGAAAAACGCCGACGAAAAGCGCCCGCCCGCTTCGGTCACGAAAATCATGACGCTGCTTCTGGTTATGGAGGCGCTCGATTCCGGAAAAATCGGCTGGGACGACACCGTCACCGCTTCCGAAAATGCCGCCGCCAAGGGCGGAAGTCAGGTCTATCTGGAAGTCGGCGAGCGGATGTCGATGGACGAAATGCTCAAATCCGTCGTCGTCGCCTCGGCAAACGACTGCGCCACCGCCCTTGCCGAGCATGTCGCGGGCAGCGAAGCGGCGTTTGTGGCGCAAATGAACCGCCGCGCCGAAGAATTGGGGATGAAAAACACGCATTTTGTCAACTGCACGGGGCTCGACGACGACGCTTCGGCTTCCGAGCATCTGACCACCGCGCGGGACATTGCCCTCATGTCGCGCGAGCTCCTGCGCCACGCGGAAATTCGCAAATACACGACCATCTGGACGGACACGGTGCGCGGCGGGCAGTTCGGCCTTGCCAATACCAACAAACTCGTGCGCTTCTACCCCGGCACAACGGGTCTGAAAACCGGCTACACCTCCAAAGCGGGACACTGCATCTCCGCCAGCGCTTCGCGCGACTCGATGGAGCTGATTTCCGTGGTGCTCGGCTGCGCAAGCTCGCAGGTGCGCTTTCAGTCGGCCAAGGCGCTGCTCGAGCACGGTTTTGCCAACTACGCCCTCGTCTACCCCGACGCGGGCGAAACGCTCAGCCCCATTCCCGTGCGCCTCGGCGCGGCGGAATATGTGCTTCCCGCGCTTTCGGACGCAAGCGCCCTGCTCACGGAAAAAGGCGCGCGCGTTCGCCGCAGCCTGACGCTCGAAGAATCTCTGACCGCGCCCGTGGAAAAAGGGCAGAGAATCGGCACCCTGACGCTCGAAACCGACGCGGGCGTCCTTGCGGAAATTCCCGTCGTCGCCTCCGAGGCGGTCGCGCG
>CAZGOO010000066.1:0-5392 GCA_964527505.1 uncultured Oscillospiraceae bacterium
ACTTCGCCGCACTTCGGGCAGGTCACTTCATACATCGTGTCCTCGTCGTAGGCAAAGTCCTCGCCGTCTTCGTCCTCGAAGGGATATTCGTCGTCGTCCTCGTCTTCGTCCTCGTCGTCGAGCAGATAGTCCTCGATGTTATCGAGGCTGTCTTCGATCTCGTCCAGCTCGTCGGAAACGGCGATGGCATTCTCCTCCAGATCGGAAATGGAGGTCGCCATCTCCTGCAAAAGCTCGACCATGCCGGCAATCATTTTGCCCTCTGCCTTTTCGGTATCGAGCTTCAGCCCGTCCATCAGGCCCTTGAGATATGCGGATCTTTCAGAGAGAGTCATAGGTAGCTCCTTTCGTGTCAGCTCTTGGCACGGCCGAGGTATTCGCCCGTGCGGGTGTCGATGGAAATACGGTCGCCTTCGTTGATAAACAGAGGTACCTTAACTTCCGCGCCAGTCTCGACGGTCGCGGGCTTGAGGGTGTTGGTGGCGGTGTTGCCGGCAAGGCCCGGCTCGGTCTTGGTAACCTCAAGGTCTACAAAGTTGGGAGCTTCGACGCTGAACACGCTGCCCTTGTAGGACAGAACGGTGCACTGGTCGTTCTCCTTGACGAAGCGGAAGCTCGCGTCGAGGATGTGCGCATCGACCGGAGTCATGTCGAAAGTCTCCGGGTCCATGAAGTAGTACAGCTCGCCGTCCTGATAGGAATAGTCCATCTTACGGCGCTCAATGTAAGCGGTCGGATATTTGTCGTTCGGGTTGAAAGTCGTCTCGGTCACGCCGCCGGTGATGACATTGCGCATCTTCACGCGCACGAACGCGGCGCCCTTGCCGGGCTTGACGTGCTGGAATTCGACGATCTGCATAACCTTGCCGTCCATATCAAAGGTTACGCCGTTTCTAAAATCGCTGACAGAAATCATTGGTTTGTCCTCCTATTATCCCGCAAAGGGCGCGGATCATACATTGTACGGAAACATTTTACAGCATAGCGCGGGAAATAGCAAGCCTTTTTTTCGTTATTGTGTGTCTTTTTCCGAAAAAACGGCCTTCGGCGCGCCTTGCCGCGCATTTTTCTCAGAGAATGAGCAGTTCCTTTTTCGGGCTGGTCGTGAGGATGCGGTGGCCGTTCTCCTCAAAGACCACAACGTCCTCGATGCGCACGCCGAATTTGCCGGGCAGATAGATGCCGGGCTCGGCTGAAACGACCGCGTGGACGGGAATCGCGCCCGTGCTGCGGGTGCTGCAACCGGGGTTTTCGTGGATTTCCAAACCGAGGCTGTGGCCGTAGCTGTGGGAGAAATAGGGGCCGTAGCCGGCGTCGGTGATGACCTTGCGCGCGGCGGCGTCTACTTCCTGCCCCGTCACGCCGGCGCGGCTGATCTCGATGCCCGCAAGCTGCGCTTCCAAAACGGTGTAGTAAACCTTTTTCATCTCCTCGGTGGCGTAGCCGAGGGCGACGGTGCGGGTCATATCGGAGCAGTAGCCCTGATACAAAACGCCGAAGTCCATGGTGATAAAGTCGCCCTTTTGCAGCTTGCGCTCGCCGGGCACGCCGTGCGGCATACTCGTGTTCGGGCCGGAGACGACGATCGGGTCGAAGGAAAGACCTTCGCCGCCGTTTTTATAGAGGCAATAGATCAGCTCTGCGGCAAGCTCTTTTTCCGTCATGCCCTCGTGGATGCGGGTGCAGACCTCGGTGAACGCCTTGTCGGTGATTTCCTGCGCCTTTTCCATGCGATCGAGCTCCCACGGCTCTTTCGACGCGCGGAACGAATTGAGCTGCGCCTGCATCGGCACCAGCGCGGCGTTCAGACCGCTTTCGTAGCCGCGGAATTCGCCGACCGTGAGGAAATTTTCCTCGAAGCCGAGCGTCTTGACGCCGAAATCTTCGATGGCGGTATTGAGGCAGTTGATGTAGCCCTTGCCTGCGGCAACGTCGCGCACTTCAAAGCACTTGATGTTGTTCTCCGCCGATTCGGTATAGCGCGCGTCGGTGAAGTAGCGGCAGCCGCGCTTGGTGACGATGGCAACGCCCTCGGCGATGTCGAACTCGGCGGCATACATCCGGCTGTAGCGCGAGGTCAGAAGCAGGCCGTCTACCTCTTCGTTCAAAAGGCTCAGATACTTGTCCAGATTCTTCATTGTGTGATTCTCCTTTTCTTCGCCAGCGCAAGAAACGGGACCTCGAACAGATGCCGCAGCTTGAGCCAGACGGTATGATTGCAGATGGAACGAACGTGGATCGCGGTGAGTTTCGCGCAGTTCGCGCCGAGAACGTCGGTGAAGATCTGGTCGCCGACGAGGGCGGTCTGCGCGGCGGGAATGCCGAATCGGCCGAGCGCTTCGCGGATTCCCCTGCCGAACGGTTTTTTCGCCCGTGTGACGCATTCGATGCCGTAGCGCTCGGAAAAGCGCCGCACGCGGGGCTTGGACGAATTGGAAACGATGCAAAGCGTAATCCCCTCTTCGCGCATCTGCGCAAGCCACGCAAGAAGCGCCTGCGGCGGCACATCGGAGGTGTAGGGCAGCATCGTGTTGTCAAAATCGAGCAGCAGCAGCCGAATGCCGCGCGCGTGTAAAAACTGCGGCGAAAGATCGGTCAGGCGCTCAAACAGACAATCAGGCAGAAACGGCAGCATAATCGGCTCGACTTTCCCATAAAATCGTTTACGAACGTATTATAGCACCGGAAAGGCGGTTTGTCCATTGCAAATTCCTCTTTATTTTGTTGTGACGCGTAAAGAATCTTTGAACGAGCCGCTCGCGCGGCCCATCGGCTTCGGCTTCGGCTTCGCGCCCGACGGCGCGCCGCGCATCCCCGCGCAGCAGATTGCAAACGCACCGATTCTGCTCGACGACGCCTTTTTGCCGCAGGTGCTCCGTGAGGACGCCGTGGCGGCGCTTGCGCAGTGCGCCAAACGCGGCATCGTCTTTGACTTCGAGCGGCCGCCGGGCGCGCGGCACCGAAGCCTCATGGAAGCGCTGCAAGCGCAGCTTGCGGCCAATGTGCCTCTCTGGGCGCCTGAAGGGTACTTGAAAGGCACGAAAAACGTGCGCGCGCTGCGCTCATGCCCCCTTCCCTGCAACGACTGGGGGAAATTTTGCGCCGCAGGCGCGGCCATGGACGGCTGGATGCTCGAGCTGACGCCTTGGTCGCAGACACAGCCGTCGGCAGGCGAAGATTTTCCCCCGCGCTTTTTGGAAAACGCCTTATGCTTTGCCGAGCGCAAAGGCGGCCTTTTGCGCTATTTCGACACGCGGCAGACCCTCCGCCGAAAAATCGCCGAGGCGCAGAGGCGCGGCTGCGTGGCCGCGCTGGGACTGGACTCGGAATATCCGCAAACATAAGCGGCCCGCCAAAACGGCGGGCCGCGAACTTATGCACGGGGATGATATTTATTGTAGACCGTCTTGAGCTTCTGCTTGACGACCTGCGCATAGACCTGCGTGGAGGAAATATCGCTGTGGCCGAGCATCTCCTGAATCGAGCGCAGATCCGCGCCGTTTTCCAAAAGGTGCGCCGCGAAGCTGTGGCGCAGGGTGTGCGGAGTGATGTCTTTGTCGATGTGCGCCATCTGCTGATAGCTCTTGACGATTTTCCAGAACCCCTGCCGCGTCATGCGCTCGCCGCTCAGGTTCAGGAACAGCGACTGCTCCTGCGGCGAATTTAAGAGCTTCGGCCGCGCTTCGGTCATGTAGGCCGAAAGCGCCTTGACCGCCGCGGGATAGAGCGGAATGATGCGCGACTTTCCCCTGCTTTCGCAGCGGACGAACGCGCCGACGAGGTTAAGGTCGGTCACATTCAGACCAATCATCTCGCTCACGCGCATTCCCGAGGCGTACAGGAGCTCAAGCATCGCCTTGTCGCGATAGCCCTTGAGGTCTACGCACTTCGGCTGCGAGAGCAGCAGCTCCACTTCCGCGCCGGTGAGAATCTGCGGAAGCGCTTTTTCGGCCTTGTGCTGCGGAATGTCGTGCACGGGGTTTTCCTCGCAAAGTCCCTCGCCGATGCAATACTGATAGAAATTTTTCAGGGACGCAATCAGGCGGCTGACGGACGCGGCGGACTTCCCCGCCGCATAGCACGAGCAGACATAGCCGATGATGTGCTCGCGCTCGGCGCGCTCCGGCGCGACGCCGCAGCCTGCGGCAAGATACTCGGAAAACTGGCCGATATCGCGGAGATAGGAAACGGCGGTGTTCTGCGATGCGCGGCGAATATTCAAAAGATAATTCTTATATGCGGCAAGCAGATCGGTCAAGCGTTGTTCCTCCCTCCGCGAAAAATCGCATACATAACAATGCAAAATTCTTGCAGGCGGCAACCGCGCGGGTGAAAAATGCGCACGCGGTGTGGCCTTGTCTTTGATACTATAACGCAAATATGCCGAAATTTCAATCCTTTTTCTTTGAAATGTAATTTTTTGTATATTATGCACAGATATTATGTTAACTATATTATGTCAACCGCAAAACCGCGTATGCAAACCGGAATGCAAAAAGTTTTCCGACCGCAACATCTTGTGGCAGTCGGAATTGCATAAACGAAATATGCCGTCTTTCATTCTATTCATTTTTCATTCATTCCATGCACTTCCCTGCCCGTTTTTCCCCGCTCGGGCATTTCGCACAAATTCCTATGCCCGCCGCCCGCGTTTTCGCGCGCCGAGCAGCCCCGATGCGACCCCTCCGGCAAGCACGCTGAATGTCACCGGCAGGACGGACGCGAAGCCGTCTCCGAAGAACAAAAGATTTCCGATCAGAAGCATCGAAGCGTAGCCCGCCGCGCCCGCAAGCGCCCAGAGAAATTTTTTCTGCGGCGAGCGGATCGCGGCATACAGCCCCAGCGCAAACGCGCACAGTCCCGCCGCCACCGGCGCCAGAACATGGATGTGCCCCTGCTCCAAAATTTCCGCATCGACGAGCTTCGCGCCGAGCGCCGCCGCCAAAAGCGTCAGTATCGGCATGAGAAGCAGCAGCCGCAGATGCAGCCGCATCGGCTTGGTTCGTTTCGTTTTTTTCATGCTTATCCCCCCTGCCCTACTCTATTCTCCCGCGCGCGAAACTATGCCGCCCGTCCGTGCGGGAATTTTCCGCGCGTGCGGGATTGCAATTTTCGCGGCGATGTGCTATGCTGTTTTCGGAAACTTTTCCGAAAGGAGGGCTGCGCTTGCAGACCTATGCCGACGCGCCGCAGGTGCTGCGCGATTTTCTGGCCTACCACGAGACGATCAAGGGGCAATCGCGCCTGACCGTTTCGGAATACTATCTCGACCTACGCCTGTTTCTGCGCTTTTTGAAGCTCATGCGCATGGAACTGCCCTACGGAACCGACTTGCAAACGATCGACATCCGCGATGTCGATTTGGACTTCCTCCGCTCGGTCACGCTCAGTG
>CAZGOO010000067.1:0-5388 GCA_964527505.1 uncultured Oscillospiraceae bacterium
TTCATAAGTACCTCCTGCTGTCGCTCCGCTTTTTGCGGATGCAACGCAAATATTCAGAAACCGCTTTGCGGATTCTGTCAGGGAATTTCGTCCTCGACCGCAGGCGCGGCGGGGACGGCGCCGCCGTCTTTCAAAATCGCCCACTGCTCGCGGGTGATGAGAAGCTGACGCGGCTTTGCGCCTTCGAGCGGGCCGACGATGCCGCGCTCTTCCATTTCGTCCACGATGCGCGCGGCGCGGGCATAGCCGAGCTTGAGCCGGCGCTGCAAAAGCGACACCGAAGCCTGACCCGTCTCCAGAATCACATCGACTGCGGCGGGCAAAAGCTCGTCGCCGCCGTCGGTATCGGGGTGAGACGCATCGGAAGCGGAGGAAGCGCCCTTGCCGCTCTGCTCCGCGCGGCGCTCAATCTGCTGCATGACATCGTCGGAATAGTCTGCGCGGGTCTGCGCCTTGATATCGGCAACGACGGACTGAATTTCATCATCGCTGACGAAGCAGCCCTGCACGCGCATGGGCTTTCCGAGGCCGAGGGGCGAAAAGAGCATATCGCCCTTGCCGAGCAGCTTTTCCGCGCCGGGAGTGTCGAGAATGATGCGCGATTCCATCGCGCTTGCGACCGCGAAGGCGATACGCGAGGGGATGTTCGCTTTCATCAGACCCGTAATGACGTCGGCAGAGGGGCGCTGCGTGGCGATGACCAGATGAATGCCCGAAGCGCGTCCCATCTGCGCGATGCGGCAGATGGATTCTTCCACTTCCTTTGCCGCCACGAGCATGAGGTCGGCAAGTTCGTCGATGATGACGACGATCTGCTCCATCGGCTTCTGGTCGGGGTCGGAGGCGATGGCTTTGTTGTAGGATTCCAAATCGCGCACGCCCTCTTCGGACATGATTCGGTAGCGCCGCAGCATCTCCGCGACCGTCCACTGAAGCGCGCCCGCAGCCTTTTTCGGGTCGGTCACGACGGGCACAAGCAGGTGCGGGATGCCGTTATAAACGCCCAGTTCGACCATTTTTGGGTCAACCATGATCATGCGTACCTCAGTCGGCTTCGATTTGTAGAGAAGCGAGAGAATGATGGTGTTCATGCACACGGATTTGCCCGAGCCGGTCGTACCGGCGATGAGCATATGCGGCAATTTCGCGATATCGCCGACGATGCAGTTGCCGCTGATGTCCTTGCCGACGGCAAACGACAGGCGCGAGCGGCTGTTTTTGAAGGTGGGCGAATCGATCACTTCGCGCGCCACGACGGTATTTACCGTCTTATTCGGCACTTCGATGCCGACGACGGAGATTTTGTCGGGAATGGCGGAAATGCGCACACCCGACGCGCCGAGCGCCAAGGCGATATCCTCGGAGAGGTTCGTGATTTTGTTGAGCTTCACGCCGCGCTCGAGCTCAATTTCAAAGCGCGTGACGGACGGGCCGCGCACCACATCGACGATGTGCGGCTCAATGCCGAAGCTCTGCAAAGCATCGGCCAGACGGCGCGAATTTTCGCGCATTTCCGCAGACGCGTCCACAACGCCCTGCTTGCGCGCGGAAAGCAGCGACACGGACGGGAAGCGATATTCCGGCACCTGCGGCGTTGCGTCAATTTGCGCGGCAATGAGGGCGGCATTTTGCTCTGCCTCCCCCTTTTTGAGCTTTTCCTCGGACGGTGCGGGCGAAAGCTCCTGCGGCGCGGCGCTCTGCGCGGGCGCAGGGGCGACCGCTTCGGAAGCCTCTGCGGGCGCGGCTTCGGCGGGCTCCTCGGGGAGCTTCACCTCAAACGCTGGCTCGAGCACCTGCGCGGGCGCTTCAGGCGCTTCCTCCTGCTGCGCGAGCAGATATTCATCCGGCGAGGGAACGTGCTTCTTTGTCTTTTTCGGCAGCGCGGGCGGGTCGTCAACGGGCAGGTCGAAATCTTTGATATTCGCCCGACGCTTTTCCACGCGCTCGATGTGGCGATTGGCCACATGGTTCACAATGCGCTCGGCGGGGTCCTGCTCCGGCTCCTGCTTCTTCTGCGCGGGACGCGGGCGGTTTTTGATGGCGGTGATGAGGCCGTTGACCGTGATGCGCAGCATCGTCATAATTTCCAGCAGCAAAAGTACCAGCAGCACGACCGCCGCGCCGACGCGCGTGATGCAACTGCTCAAAAACACCGCGACCGCGCCGGGCAAAAGTCCCGCGCTTTGCCACGAGTGTCCGAGGGCATAGAGCTCGGAATATGTAGCCGTTTCGCAGAAAATTGCCTGATGCAGCGCCGAAATCGTAAGCATCGCGGCAAATGCGCAGAAAATGCGCGCGCCGACGGGCGATTTTTTCTGCCCGAGCAGCAAAATGGCGGTATAGATCAGCACGAAGGGCAGAAGATATCTGCCGACCTGCCCGACCGTGCCCGTGAGAAAGAGCACCGTGTAGCGCAGCAAAAACGCCTCGGTGTCAAACAGGCAGAAAATCGCGTACAGCGCAAGAAACAGCAGCGCAATGCCCGCAAGCTCGCGGCGATTTTGCGACTGCTTCTTCGGCGCGCGGGCGGGAGCTTTTTTACGGTTTGCCATATGCAGCCTCCTCAGGAATTGATGAGCGCAAGAAACACCACCAGAAGCGCCGCGTCAAAATTGTAAAACGCGAAAAAGCGCAGCTTGTCGCGGTGCATCAGATATCGGAAGTAGGAAATTGCCGCATAGGCGCAGAGCGCACTGATCAGCGCGGCAAGCAAAAACGAAAGCAGGGAAAATGCGCCTCCGGCGGCAATGCCGCGCACGAGGAAATACAGAAAGCCGAACGCGGCGTAGACGGCACCGATGCCGTAGGAAAAGCGCAGGCAGTAGGACGGCGAAATCCCACCGACGCGCCCGATGCAAAGCCCGCTTGAAAGCGGCGAAAGCCCCGGAAACACGGAGATCGCCCGCGAAGCACCCGTCAGAAGTGCGTCGGAAAGAAGAATTTCTTTCTGCGCGCGCGTGCCCGCTTCCTCGCGCGTGGCCAAGCGGATGAGAAGCCCGTTGAGCGCGAAGAGGCACGCGACGACCGGCAGCCTGCGAACCGACTCCGCCGCCGCAAGCCATAGAAACGAAAGAAGCATCGGCACAAGCGCGACGAGCCCAAGCAGCACGCTTCTGCGCAGCGCGGGATTTGCCCGCTCTCTTCTGCGCGGATGCAGCATTTTTCGCACCTCGCGCGCGCTACGCGAAAGCTCGGCGCGGTAAGACAGGAAAATGCCGAGCGCGACGCCGAGGAAAATCGCCGCGCGGATAAAATAACCCTCCGCCGACCACAGGGAGGTCATGCCGAACGCATTTTGAAACACAAGCGCGTGTCCGTTAAAGGAAACGGGAAGCACTTCGCAAAGCCCTCCCAACACGGCGTAAAGAATCACCTGCCAAATTTTCACGCTGCGCGCACCCCCTTCTCTCTCTGTCCTTTTATTATAGCACAGGTGTTTACGAATTTCCAGCGCTTTTCTCGGATTCTTCGGGAATCTTTTGCATCATTTCGTGCAGCGCTTCCAAAGCGTCGCGCAGGCCGCCGAGGCTGTCGATGAGGCCGCTTTGCACGGCTTCCCTGCCGTAGATGACCGTGCCGACGTCGGTGGCGATTTTTCCCGTCGCCATCATATAATCCTCAAAAATTTGGCGTTCGATGCGCGAATTTGCCGTGACGAAATCGACGATTTGCGACTGAATGCGCTTGAAATATTCAAAGGTCGCGGGCGCGCCGACGACCACGCCGCCCATGCGCACGGGATGAATCATCATGCTCGCCGTGGGGACAATCATGCTTTTCTTTGCGGAGACGGCCAAGGGAATGCCGATGGAGTGTCCCCCGCCGAGAACCAATGAGACGGTCGGCTTTTTCATGCCCGCAATCAGCTCGGCGATGGCAAGCCCCGCTTCGATGTCGCCTCCGACCGTGTTAAGAAGCAGCAAAAGGCCGTCAATTTCGTCGCTTTCCTCAATCGTTGCCAAAAGGGGCAAAACGTGCTCGTATTTCGTGGTTTTCACCGTCTCGGGCTGCACCTGATGCCCCTCAATTTGCCCGATGATGGTCAGGGTGTACACGCTCCCCCGCTTCGAGCGGGTCAGCCCCGCGCCCAGTTCTTCCATGCGCTCGAGGCCGATAGATTTCTCCTCCATACAAAATTCCTCCGCGTTTTTGCCCTTAGTTTCCGCAAAAGCGCAGAAAATAACCGCAGGAGCGCATCCTGCGGTTATGTTTGAAAAATTACTGCATCAAGCCGCTGACAAGGTCGGTAAAAGCCGTCGCGTCGTCAAGCGGGAGATTTGCCATGAGAAGTCCCTGCCCGTAGAGAAGCTCGGCATAGCGCTTCGCCTTCTCCTTGTCCTCGGAAACGGCGCGGCTGAGCACCTCGATGGCCGGATGCGCGGGGTTGAGTTCCAGAATCCTGCCGCAGACAGGGGCAAACTCCGGGTCCATCGCGCGGTAGTATTTTTCCATCTCAAAGCTGATGCCGCCGTCGGGCACCATCGAAACGGGATGCTCGCCCAATTCCGCCGAGAGGCGAACCTCTTTCACGCGCTCGCCGAGCGTCTCTTTCACAAAGTCGATGGTTTCCTTGAGGGCTTCCGTCTTTTCTTCGATCTGCTTCTTTTCCTCCTCGGTGGACAGCTCCAAATCGTCCGTGAGGATGTTGCGCAGCTCGTGGCCGTCGTATTCGCCGAGGGTGCGGGGAATAAATTCGTCCACCTGCTCCGTCAGAAGCAGAACGTCGTAGCCGCGCTCGAGCAGCGTGCGCGTCTGCGGGAGCTTGGAAAGCTGCTCTGCGCTGCTGCCGCTGACCACATAGATGTGCTTCTGCGACTCGGGCATGGCCGCGCAGTATTCCTTGAGCGTGACGAGCTTGCCCTCTTTCTCCGAGCGCAGCTCGATGAGGTCTTGAAGCAGCTCTTTGTGCATTCCGTAGTCGGACACAAGGCCGAATTTGAGCTGGCGACCGAATGCGGCGTAGAATTTTTCGTAAGTTTCGCGCTCCTGCTCCTGCAAACGCAGAAGCTCCGCCTTGATTTTCTTTTCCAGATTCGAGGCGATTTTCTTCAGTTCGCGCGTCTGCTGCAAAAGCTCGCGGCTGATGTTCAGGCTCAAGTCGGGCGAATCGACCACGCCGCGCACGAAGCGGAAGTGATCGGGCAGCAAATCGCCGCAGTGCTCCATAATCATCACGCCCGAGGAATAAAGCTGCAAGCCGGACTTGTATTCCTTGGTGTAGAAGTCATACGGCGCTTTGCTCGGGATATAGAGCAGCGCCTTGTAGCTCACCGCGCCTTCCACACTCAAATGCAGCACCGCAGCGGGCTTTTCCGCGTCGTAGAATTTTTCGCGGTAGAACTGCTCATATTCCTCGCGGGTGATTTCGCTCTTGCTGCGCTGCCAGAG